>NZ_JBEPLZ010000021.1:0-104949 GCF_040545455.1 Enterocloster citroniae
TAACCGCCCGACCTATCCGACACAATGCGCAAGTGCCGGATAGGAACGGCAAAATTTTTTACACTTCTATTACTTCTTTATCGCACATCAGTAAATTGTCACCGTATGTAACACGGACTCCATCGACATCCTCACCGGACGGCTGACAGCGGCAGGACAGAAGGCGGCGGACAATGGACCCGGAATTGAACAGGAACTTCCCATGGTATTTAACGAATACTGCACCACATGGGGATGTCCGTCCCATGAGAACATTGTGGAGATATTACAAACAGTCAGGGAAAAGGGCTTTACCTATTTTGTGATCGATTGCGGGTGGTACAAGGAGGACGGTATTCCCTGGGATATCAGCATGGGGGATTACAATATTTCAAAGACACTGTTTCCGGGAGGGCTGGAACAGACCGTGAAGGCGATCAAGGAGGCAGGGCTGAAGCCGGGAATCTGGTTTGAGATTGAAAATGTGGGAAAGGCGTCCATGGCCTACCAGATGGAAGAACACCTCCTTCACCTGGACGGCAAAGTGCTGACCACCACCAGGCGCAGGTTCTGGGACATGAACGATCCGTGGGTGGAGGAGTACCTGAGCGAACGGGTGATCGGAATGCTTAAAAGATATGGGTTTGAGTATATGAAGATCGACTACAATGACACCATAGGAATGGGCTGTGACGGCACAGAGTCCATCGGGGAAGGCCTGCGGAAAAATGTGGAAAAAACCTATGGGTTTCTGGATAAGATCAAAAGGGAGATCCCCGGCATTGTTCTGGAAAACTGTGCGTCCGGCGGACACAGGCTGGAACCGCGCTTCATGGCAAGTACCAGCATGGCATCCTTTTCCGATGCCCATGAATGTGAGGAGATCCCCATTATCGCAGCCAACCTCCACCGGGCGATCCTGCCAAGACAGAGCCAGATCTGGGCCGTGATCCGGGAACAGGATTCCGGAAAACGGATCGCGTACTCTATGATAAATACATTTTTTGGAAGACTGTGCCTGTCCGGAGATGTGACAAGGCTGACGGAAAGCCAGTGGGAAGTCATTGACCGCGGAATGGAGTTTTACAAAAAGCTGGTGCCTATCATCAAGCATGGCCAGTCGTACCGCTTCGGACCTGCCGTAGACAGCATCCGCCATCCGAAGGGATGGCAGGCAGTGGTGCGCGTGGAAAGGGACGGCGGGCAGGCCTGTGTTATCCTTCACACATTTGACGGCAGCCTGCCGGAACGGATCAGCATAGACCTGCCCCAAGGGTGCCCGGAGACTGTACAGGATATGTATTCGGATACGGATGAGGCGGTCACTGTGGAACAAGGCTGTCTGTGCTGGATGCCTTCTGATAACAGGAAGGCGGTGGCGGTGCTGCTTGGGATGTAATGATTAATAAGTGTACTCTCGGAGTCTCCTCGGCACCCATGTTTGCGGCTGATTTTCCGCCAGTCGCACACAAATTTAATCAACGTACACACCGTGTACCCTTCATAAATTGGTGCACAACTGACAAAAAATCATCTCACAAATCTGAGTACCAGGAGATTCCGAGAGTACACATAAATGTTTAGTAACAAAAACACATACCATTCCAGGGATATCTGTGCGGAATGATATGTGTTTTTTTATTGCCAGCATGACCAAAATTGAAAGGCTTTTTAGATAATCCCTCCATCTTCCCTATCTGTCTTATTCACAAAATCCAAGTGATATAGTTTTTCCCAATGGTTAATATTTAAGGTTCCCCTTGTGAGATGAATTGCTAAAATGCAGCAATTTTCATCCTTTTCATTGTTCGCCATATCGTACCAGTTAGCAAAAGCTGTACGAAGTTTTGTTCTTATTTCTGCATTTTGGGGGTCAAGTGCCCAACCAAGGCTTTCCCCTACTCCCATAGCAGTAAACATCTCCGAGGAGAGCGCAACCGCAACCTCGGCATTTTGTTCTATTTGCAACATTTTATTTGATTTTCCATATGTAACAATATAAAATGTGCAGTCTTCATAATAGGCATCCACACAACGGACAGCCGGGCGAGGCTTTCCGTTAGTACCCGATTCCCGGGCGATCGTTGCAAGGGAAATAAGATTATCTTTTCCGTTACCAAACTTCTCATCAAGTAATTTTAATCCTTCTTCGTACATACTCGTCATTATAATGTCTCCTACCTATAATGTGAAAAATAATCAAACTGATTCAACAGGATTGTAAGGCGAAGCCCAATAATACTGTCAAGATTAGAGAAGCTGACATGGATCAGGTTCTCTATTTTTGCGATCCTGGCATGGAGGGTGTTGACATGGATGAATAGCTTTTCGCTTGTTATTTTATAGGAAAGCTCATTGGAGAAAAAGTATTCCAGGGTAAGATACAGGTCCGAGGAATGCTTTTTGTCGTAATCCACAATGGGTTTTAAATAGGATTGATACAGTTCATTGAGGTAGGCGTCATTGATATTGCCGTTGCTGTCGGTGAACAGTTTGATGATCCCCAATTCCCCGTATACCAAAAGACACACATTGTCCTGTTTGTTTTTTGCGTAATTGATGGTAAAAGCAGCTTCATTAAAGGCCCTTCTCAGATCCCAGTAATGGTGCAGGTCACTGATCCCCATGATGAAATGGGAGGAATTAAAATAGGTGGAAAGGGCATCGTATAACTGTGCGCCCATGGCCTTGATGGAGGGGACCTTGTCATCGATCAGGATGACCCATTGTTCCTTATATAAAAAGACCAGGAATTTATTATTGTATAACTTGATATGTTTTAAATGATTGATAAATCCGGTCAGCAGTCCCACATTGTTAAAGATATTTAAGTCCTTGCGGCTGTTGATCAAAAGCAGGTAATAGCTGCCGCTGAGCTCCGTGTTCAGGCTCAGGCCGATCTGCTTTTTTCGGGCGCGGTCTTCGTGGGACATATCCAGGAGACTTTCAAAAACAACACTTTTAAAATAATAATTTGATTTCTCGAATTCAGCGGTAATACTGTTTTTCAGAGAATAGATGGACTCGATGGTCTCCAGCCTGCAGATCAACTCCGGGGGCAGTGTCTCCGCGAAGGAGCGGTATTTTACAATGATAAAAAATGCGGAGGTAAACTTTGAAATATGGGAGGGAATGATAAAATACTGATACTCCCCGTTAATGGCAGTGTCCTGGTATCTGTAGCCGTTCATTGTGACGCCGTTAAAGTTCTCGCCAATGGGAATGCGGTGGTGCAGGGCGCTGACCCTCAGGTTATACAGTTCCGTGTTCCAGTTATTATCGTTTGAGCTGTCCTGAAGCCGCAGGTTGTAGTCTGCAATGGCGATGGTGATCTGTGTCAGGTTGTGTACGATCTCACACAGACTGTTGAGGGTATAGTTTTTGGACAGGTAATTGATGATGGAGTTCTGGAAATTCTGGTTCTCAACAAGGTACTGCGTCTGATTGTTGATGACCAGATTCTGGATCAGGACGATCATATCACGCCACGGAACATTGTCCTCTATAAATATAAGAGGAATATGATAATTCATCAATAAGTTTTTCTGTTCCGTGGTAATATATTCTTCATACAGCTTATGTGTGATGACACCGGAGATCTGCTTCTGGTGCAGGGTATTGATGAACTTTTCGGTGAGGCAGGTGCGCATAAAACGGCTTATGATCAGGATATCTCCTTCATGGAGCCAGTCGTCAATATCCTCCACATCCATAACGGTTGCGCTTTTTATGACACGCTGAAGTCCCTGTTGTGTTATGACCGTATCACAGGAATACATTTGCTTTGTATTGAGAAGATCCCTTATGGAAACCTCCTTGAAATCATTGTGAAACGTATACTTTAATGAATTATCTCCCATCATATCCACCGCCTTATCTGAGATTATATCATTGTTCCCTGAACATGCAAAGATGATAATTTAAACTTAAATAGAAAAGACCGGAAAATGAATTGGTGATTCATATAAAAACAAAACTGTAATTTTGTAGATATACACAATAGAAAAAACAGTATCAACAGATTATACTGGTTTTAAAAATCAGACCTCTCAGCGGGGCGGAACATAGAATCATCACGTAGAATCATTACATAGAATTGTCACTTAGAATCATCACATAGGAGAAACGATATGGAGAGCCAAGGCAACAGAACGTATACTTTACAGGAGTTATGCAGATTTCTTATCCCGTCTGTATTGGGAACAGTGATCTTTCTGCTTCCCATCCAGTGGCAGGGGAATATGACCATACTCATTGGCATCATTACGGATCTCATGCAAAAGCTGTTAGCCCCTGTGATCACCACTGTGGTGGTAGCAGCCATTGTCCTGTCGGCAGTATGCTCCACTGTCAGACGGTTCCTGAAGCCGGCCTGGATCGTGGAAAGTGAACGCTGGAACAGCCTTTTTTCCTGTAATACGTTCTATTATGTATGCCGTGTTCTGGGAGCTGTGTTTGCGGTCATGGTTTACTTTGGAGCTGGCTTTCATGTTGTGGTCTCTCCGGATACAGGCGGGACCATGTTGAATCTGCTCAAGACCATTACCGTGTGGTTTATGGCAGCGGCATTTCTGATTCCGCTGCTGACGGATTTCGGGATCATGGACTATGTGGGGACCATGCTGCGCAGGGTGACCAGGCCGGTATTCCGCCTGCCGGGAAGGGCGGCGGTGGATCTGCTGGCCTCATGGCTGGGGAGCAATACGGTGGGGGCGGTCCTAACCATTAAGCAGTACGAGCGTGGATATTACACGGCCAGAGAGGCTATTGTGATCGCGTGCTGCTTTTCCGCCGTATCCCTGCCATTCAGCCTGGTGATCGCTGCCATGATCGGAGTGGATCATCTGTTTGTTCCCTTTTATCTCATTGTCACAATTACCGGAGTGTTGAGCGCGGCCGTTATGATCCGGATCCCGCCCCTTTGCCTGTATCCGGAGGAGTTCTGCCCGGACGTGGGCAAGCAGGTGAAGGAGGAAGAACTGGAAGGATACACCATGCACCAGTGGGCATTGAAGCTGGCTGTTGAGAAGGCGGCAAAGGGACCCGGGCTGAAACAGATCCTGGTCAGCGGACTGGATACATTTATGGGGATCGTGTTCCAGACAGCGCCCATTGTAATGGCCTTCGGAACCATTGCCTGCATGGTGGAGGCGTATACACCGGTATTTGAATGGCTGTCCATTCCCTTTGGATACTATCTGCAGTTACTTGGGATTGAGGATGCCTTTTCTGTGGCGCCTGCAACCATTATCGGGTTTATCGACATGTTCCTGCCCTCCATTCTGCTGGCAGGGGTGGGGAGCTTAAAAACAAGATTTGTATTGGGCGCATTGTCGTTGGTCCAGATCATATATATCACCGAGATCGGTTCCATCCTGATCTCCTCAAAGGTGCCGGTCAAACTAAAGGATCTCTGCTGTATATTCTTAGAGAAAACGGTGCTGGCATTGCCGATCATTATTTTGCTGACAAAAATGTTCCGATTATTTTAGGT
This sequence comes from Enterocloster citroniae, assembly GCF_040545455.1. NCBI lineage: Bacteria > Bacillati > Bacillota > Clostridia > Lachnospirales > Lachnospiraceae > Enterocloster > Enterocloster citroniae. The sequence continues at coordinate 5,474 of NZ_JBEPLZ010000021.1, forward strand.
GAGGTTATAGATAGTATGATAAAAAGAGAATCCAGATGGAAACTTTTAAAAATTGTTCTGATCCTTTATATGGTGTACGCCGCCGTTCGGATGGTATTTTACGGACAGGGTAGCTTGCAAAGCGTTATATTTGACCTGGGCAGGATTGTGCTGCTGGTGCTGTTATTGTGGTGGCTTAATACCAGATCCGCGCCGCCTGGGGAATGAATCTGTATGAGTATATAGAATGGGACTGTTGCCTTGACAGTCTCATTTTTTTGATATTTTCACGTTGGTGATTCATACATTCTTTTGATCGTGACTTTGTATGTCCGACCAATGTATTTCCGGACCCATTTCCCCTAAAATAAAATCACGCAATGCAGTACTGGAAAATGCAAACAAAAAGAAGAGGAAGGTGAATTAAAAATGGGAGGAACCCAAAAGAAGAAAAAGGAAAAGAAGGGCCTGAATTCGTATGTTGTTATATTTGCAGTCATTGTGCTGATGGCCCTTCTGACCTGGTTTGTACCTGGCGGAGAATACGAACTGGATGAAGCCGGTTATGCAATTGCAGGAACGTACAGGGAACTGCCCGCCAATCCCCAGGGACTGTGGGATGTGATCACGGCGCCGATCACGGGCATGGTGGGGAATGGAGCCGTGAGCGGAGCTATCTCCATTTCCCTTTACATCATGCTTTTCGGAAGTTTCCTGAAGATGATGGAAGAGACAGGTGTGATCGGATATGCGCTGACATCCGTGGCAAAGAAATTTCAGGAAAAACCATATGTGCTGATAACCATTCTGGTGTTTATCCTGTCGTTCCTTGGCACATCCCAGGGGGCATATGAGGAATGCGCCATCTATGTATCCTTATTCCTGCCAATATTCCTGGCCATGGGTATGGATACAATCACGGTTGTGATGATTTCCGTATTTGGTACGCAGATCGGATGTGCGGCATCGGCGATCAACCCCTTTTCCACAGGCATTGCTTCGGATATTGCGGGAATATCCTTTGGAGATGGTATCATTCCCAGATTGATCCTCTTCTTTGTACTGTCAGGTACGGTTGCGGCCCTGATCAGTCTTTATGCAAAGAAGGTTCAGGCCAATCCCGAAAAATCCGTGCAGTTTTACCGCCGGAATGAGGATCTGGAAGCTTTTGGAAACGCTGAGGAAAACAGCGGCACATCAAACAATGTGAAGCATATGACCGGGCTTGTGGTCGTATTTATCATGACCTTTGTGATCATGCTGCTGGCATTGTTCCCATGGACTTCCATCAACGAACATTTTACATTCTTTACATCCGTTGCAGAGTGGATCAACACAACTCCCATTATCAGCACCGTGATCGGAAGCAATGTGGTGGCGTTCGGCGACTGGTACTTTACGGAACTGACAGCCCTTATGCTGGTGATGTGCCTGATCGCAGGATTTATGGCAGGATATGATCTGGACAGGATCATCAACATAATCATCAAAGGTGCGGCGGAGCTTGTGTCAACAGCATTGATCGTTCCCATGGCACGCGGCATCCAGGTGATCATGACCTCGGGAAATATCACATCCACCATCCTTCATGCAACAGAAGTGACGCTCGGCTCCCTGCCGGTGGTGATTTTTGTGATCCTGGCATTTGTTATCTATCTGATATTTGCCTGCTTTCTCCCCAGTTCCACGGGACTTGCGGGAGCTACCATCTCGGTTATGGTGCCCCTTGGCACATTTGCAGGAGTACCGCCCTATGTAATGATCATCATCTATAACTTTGCCCTTGGCATTGCCAAGATGTTTACACCAACCTCCATTGCGGTCATGACCTGTACGCAATACGCAAAGATTGATTACATGTCGTGGGTCAAAGCGGTCTGGAAACCCCTGGTTGTGATCTTCCTGGTGTGTCTGGCATTTGCGCTGGGACTGACGCTGATGGGTTAAGGCAGGATTGCCGGAAGGGGAAGATATGAAGATATTGATTGCAGATTATGCAGAACTGTTAATGCCCACACACGATCTGGAAACCCAAGTCTTAAAGGACGGGCTGGGGGAGGAGTGTGAGGTGGAAGTATACGAGTACACGGATGAAAAGCGGGATGAGTTTTATGAAAGGCTTTCCGGGGCGGACGCCCTGCTCACCGGTTTTATTGAGATGGATGCAGAGGCCATGGACCATGCCCCCGGCCTGAAGGTGATATCCATCAATGCAACCGGTTATGACAAGGTGGATCTGGCTGAGGCAAACCGCCGTCATATTGGAGTGTGCCCTGTGGGGGAGTACTGCACCATTGACGTTGCGGAGCATACGATCTGTGTCATGCTTGCACTGGTTAAAAACCTGAAACATTACATGCATGCGCTGGAACGTGACCACAACTGGGATTATCAGATCGTGGAGCCTAATAAAAGGATCAAGAATATGACACTGGGCATCTTTGGCCTTGGAAAGATCGGGACAGCGGTTGCTCTGCGTGCACAGGCCCTGGGAATGGATGTCATGGCCTATGACAGATATGTAAGTCCCACATACGCGGAAGATTTTGGAGTAAAGCTGGCGGACTCCCCGGAGGATATATATGAGGAGGCGGATGTGATCTCAAATCACATGAGCCTGACAGAGGGAAATCACGATCTCTTTAACATAGACGCATTCCGCAGGATGAGAAAACATCCTTATTTCATAAATGCGGGCAGGGGCGCTTCGGTGGTGGAAGCAGATCTTAAGCAGGCCCTTGATGAGGGGCTGATCAAAGGCGCCGCCCTTGACACTATCCGGGATGAGAGACCGGAACATATCGCACAGAACCCCCTCCTTGGAAGGGATGATGTCATCATAACGCCCCACACCGCGTTTTATTCCACCTCTTCGGTGGAAGACCTGGAGCGGACGTCAGCAATGAACATTGTACATTATCTAAATGGAAATTTGGATCAAGTATTCAAACTGGTTACAAAGCGGCGGTAAACACAGAAAAACTGAAAAAGTACAGATAACACTGGAATAAAAGGAAACAAAAAAAGGAGACAAGAAAAAATGGCAATATCATTAAAAGGAAGAAACTTTTTTGCACTGGAGGATTTTACACCGGAGGAGATCCGGTATCTTCTGGACCTGGCGATCCGGCTGAAAAAGGAGAGCAGGGAACACATCAAACATCAGGACTATATCGGGGAGGACTTTCTGCTGCTGTTTGAGATGAACTCCACACGTACACGCTGTGCATTTGAGACATCTGCAAATGATCTGGGGATGGGGACCACGTTCCTTTCCAATTCCCATTTTGGAAACACGGAGACAATCAAGGATTCCATGAGAGTATTCAGTGAGATGTACAGCGCCATCGGATACAGGGGGGCAAAGCACAGCACGCTGTTGGAAATGGCAAAGGACAGCGCGGTCCCCATTATCAATGGTTACACAGACCATCAGCACCCCACTCAGATGCTGGCAGACGCCATGACTTTGGATGAAGTCTGGGGACGTGAGAATTACAAGGGAAAGACCCTGTGCTTTATCGGACGGGGCGGCGCCGTGAACTCCTTCTCATATGGCGTTATGTGTGCTATGCTGGGTATGAACTTTACTTACATTACATCTTACATGGAAATGGATGAGGCATTAGAGGGACTGACAGCGGCAGAGAAGGCTACCTTCCGCAAGTTTGTGCCCGAGGGTGTGGTAAGCCCCAACTGGGATACGAAAATGGATGCCAGAAAACGTAAGATCGTGGAAGATTTGTTTGCGAAATACAGCCCCCAGTGCAAATTTATTGAAACAGATGATATCAATGCCATCAAGGGCGTGGATGTGATTACAACAGAGAACTGGGGATTTTTCACAGATCCTGTTGAGACATGGCTTCCGGGAATCGTGCGTTTCCGCCCCTACCAGGTGAACAGGGAACTGTTGGAGCGCACGGAAAATCCGGATTGTATTGTAATCCACATGCTGCCCTCCACCCATAATATGGACCATGCATCAGGACAGAAGCTGCTGTCCGTGATCGAGGACCCGGATCTGCGTGAGTTCCTTAAGGGCGGAATGGAAGTGACGGATGAAGTCTTTGAGCAGAACGCAGCATACATTTTCCAGGAAGCAGGAAACAGAAAACATACCATTAAGGCTGTTATAAAAGCAGTGTTAGGTGAGAGATAGAGGAGGAATCGGTTATGGACATATTAAAATACAGAGGATTGGATTACAGTGATTTTCGCGTACCGGGAGAATTTGAGCCACAGGAATATGTGATCCTGGGATGGCCGGCAATGGCGGAGTGCATTAAAGGATACAGTCTGCACAAAGCATTTGCACAGCTGATCAAGATCATGGTGGAGCAGGCGGAGGGCGTGACCGTGTACGTGAACTGCCCGGATCCGGCGCGTGTGGAAAGCTGCAAAAAGGCATTGGCAGAGGAAGATGTGGATATTGAGCAGGTTGTGATCACCACTTATCCGGACGGCAGCAACTGGACAAGGGATTACGGCCCCGACATTATGGTGGATGACAAAGGGCACCGTCTCCTGGCCAACCCAAGGTTTAACATGTACGGACAGAGCACCATTGACAGTGTGACCTCCACCCTGTGCGCAAAATTTGCTCCCCATCTCGCCCTTGAGATCGGCTGCAGGGATTTCCTCAATTCCACATTGATCACAGAAGGCGGGGATAAGGAATTCAACGGAAACGGCGTGCTGATGGCATTGCGGGACACCGAAGTGACCAAGAGAAATCCCCATATGTCCACAGAGGAAGTGGAGGAGGAGTTAAAGCGGCTGTTTAACTTAAAGAAAGTGCTCTGGCTGGAGAAAGGTGTCTTTGATGATGAGCTTACCACCTCGGGAGTGCTGGATTATGTGGATGGGGAACCGGTTTACCGTTCATCTTCCGCCAATGGCCATATGGACGAGTTTGCCAGATTTGTGGGACCAAATACCATTCTTCTCACCGAGATCACGGAGGAGGAGGCTGCCAAGCTGAATTCACACCGCATTACAAAAGAGCGATGCGATGCCGCATACGAGGTCCTGAAAAATGCAACGGACGCGGAAGGTAATCCATATAAGATCGTGCGCATGCCTGCGCCGGAGCCCTTCTATGTATATTCCAAACCGGGCGACTGGATCAATGATACATGGTCCTGCCGTTATGGGGAAGGAAATGACTTCCTGGATGACGGGACCCCCATGCCCACAGGAGATATGATCATGCAGCCCGCCTTAAGCTACGTCAATTTCCTGATTCTCAACAATATTGTGATCGCGCAGAATTACTGGGAGGAAGGCAGGCCGGAAAGCATCAGGGAACGGGATAAGCAGGCTCTGGCCGTCCTGCAGGAGGTATTCCCGGACAGAAAGATCGTGCCATTTGTAAGTACGGCCCTGAACATCCGCGGCGGCGGTGTGCACTGCGCCACAAAGAATGTGGGAAAGGCGTCCAAGTAGGGCGAATGAGACTAAAGAGGTGAGATCATGTCAAAAATAGTAATCGCCCTGGGCGGAAACGCCCTTCAGTCCAAGAACAGTAAGCCCACCTCAGAGGGACAGCTGGAGGTGGTAAGGCATACCTGCGAGAGACTGGCTGAAATCAGTGCACAGGGCTATGAGATGAGTATTGTCCATGGCAACGGCCCCCAGGTGGGCAGGATCCTTCTGGCCTTTGAGGCTGCCAGGGATGTGACGCCTGCCATGCCCTTTGATGTGTGCGGCGCCATGAGCCAGGGCTACATCGGATACCATATTCAGCAGGCATTAAAGTATGCGCTCAGCGTCAGGAACAAGCACTGTCCGGTTGTGACCGTTGCCACGCAGCTTGTGGTTGACAAAGACGATAAGGCCTTTGAAAACCCTACAAAACCCATCGGTCCTTTTTACACAGAGGAGGAGGCAAAGCAGCTGATGCAGGAAAAGGGATACGCCATGAAAGAGGACGCGGGAAGGGGATGGCGCAGAGTGGTCGCCTCCCCCACTCCCCGGAAGATCGTGGAGATCGATGCGATCAAGAACCTTTGGAAATCTACGATCGTGGTTTCCTGCGGAGGAGGCGGCATCCCGGTAGTTGAGAACCCTGACGGAACGCTGGAAGGAGTGGCTGCCGTGATCGATAAGGATTTTGCGGCGGAACTTCTGGCAGAGCAGGTGGATGCGGATATCATGATGATCCTGACCGAGGTGGAAAAGGTTGCTGTGAACTGGGGCAAGCCGGATCAGAGGAGCCTGGACAAGATGAGCTTGAAGGAGGCGGCCCGGTATGTGGAGGAAGGGCAGTTTGCCCCGGGAAGTATGCTTCCCAAGGTAGAGGCATGTATGAAGTTTGTGCGCCAGAACCCGCAGAAAAAAGCCATCATCACCAGTCTGGATAAGGCATTGGAGGCCCTGGAGTGTAAGACCGGGACCGTGATCACGTTCGCGTAAGGTCATGCGGGGGTGGGGGTGGACGCCTTTTTGGTTGGTGTTGGATGGTTGCGGGGAGATTTCTGTTAAGAATCTCCGGGCTCTAGGAGGATTTTTAAGTCGGGACACCAAATGATCAATGATACGGCCCAATGTCTCCATAACCAGTGATAGTGTTAAAAATAAAGAGGCTTTCTACGATTTTTGTAGAAGGCCTCTTTGGTTTTGCTATCATAATATTTCCCGATTTTTAGATATACTTTATCGATTCAAATCCTGTACTGACTCTCGTTTGATCAACTGCGTTCCAATACGTATTTTAATAGAACGTCCCCGTGGTTTACCATTATCGCCCTTTTCTATCAGAGAAAGGATACAATCTACTGCTTCTGCTCCGAAGGAATGGCGGGGAACATTGACAGATGTGAGTTTGGGTGAAGAAAGCTCACAAATTGGGCGGTCATTAAAGCCAACAATGGAAATATCCTCAGGAATGCGTATCCCTTTTTCTAATAATGCTCTCATCACGCCGGTAGCCATGGTGTCATCATCTGTTACAAAGGCAGTGGGAAGCTTTGAGGAACTATTGAGATAATGTTTAAAATCCTGATAACTGCCCTCTTCTGTATACTGGACTTTAAAAATAAAACTGGAATCTAGTTCAAGGTTAAAGTGTTTCATAGCATCCTGGTATCCGCGCGTCCTCTCGCCGAAGCTGCTAATGAAAACATTACTTTGAAGATATCCGATATGCCGATGTCCCATTTGATACAAATGGTCAATCGCCTGAAAAGTTCCCATGCTATTATTGATGGATACAGTATTTATATTCAGATGCGTGAAATCATTATCAATTGCAACATAAGGCTGCTTTAATTTTTTAAAACAATCAATATCATCATCTAACATCTCTGTAGCAAAAATAATGAAACCTTTGGCATTCATCTGATTTAAATTTTCTATTTGATTATCGATAGGACTTTTCTTATCTACTGTGGTCAATAGTATATGATACCCATATTCCCTGGCATGGCTTTCGATACTTTCAGTCAGCAGAAGAAAGAACGGATGTTGGTTTAGTATTTTGCCATGACGTTTATATATGACAAAACAAAGATTATTTTCCGCAATTATGGTTTGCGGCTGCTTGATTAAATGGGAATATCCCAATTCCTCCAGCTGCCTGATCACCCGCTCACGTGTTGTATCGGAAACACCGGATTTGTGATTCACAATTAATGATAATGCGGCTGGAGATATATTCAGTTGACGTGCTAACTCCCTATTTGTCATATGCTGACTCCTATTTTAAAAGATTTCGTGGTTCTATTATAAATTTTTTATGAAAGAATGTCAATGGAATAACTAAATAAAATAAATAGTTTAGTTAGATGACTAAACGCAATTGGGAAAGTAGTACATTCTAAAACACTGGATGTTAAAAGAATAACAAATAAAGAGGCAATAAATAGTACAAAATGCACAAATAAAGCATGAGATATTTATAAATAATATCAATTTACAATTGAATGGTTTAGAAATATAATTGAACCATTCAATAAATAATTTATAAGAAGGAAGGAGATTTTAGTATGATTCAGTATGAAAAAGCAACGGGAGAGTTTAAGCTGAATGGCAAAACCGCAATTGTAACTGGTGGAGCAGGGGGGATTGGAGAGGCAACTGCCCGCATGTATGCATCTAAGGGAGTTAAACTGGTTTTAGCAGATATGAAGGATACTGTGAGCGAGGTAGCTGCGAGGATTGCAGAGGAATACCATACTCAAGCGATTGGTATCCAGTGTGACTTGACAAAACCGGAAGAAGTTGACCGTGTGGTCGAAACTGCAATTGAAACTTTTGGTGAGATTAATATATTAGCCAATGTTGCGGGCCGGGTGGATTTGGATAACGCGGAAGATATTGATTTTGCGTTGGTTGAAAATCAGATGAATGTAAATGCATTCAGCGTGTTCCGTTTGACTCAGAAGGTTGGAAAGACTATGATCAAGCAGGGAAAAGGCGGAAAAATTGTATGTGTCACTTCTCAGGCAGATTTCATTGCCATTGATAAACATGTGGGATATACCATGAGTAAGGCGGCCTTGGTTGGAATGATTAAAGTAATGGCCTTGGAATGGGCTGAGTTTGGTATTAATGTCAATGGTGTGGCGCCAACAGTAGTCCGTACCTATATGGGGGACCGGGCTTGGCAGGGGAAGGTGAAGGATGACATGATCAAGGCGATCCCAGCCCATCGGTTTGCAGAGGTGGATGAAATTGCGGCGGCAATTTTGTTCTTATCTTGTAATGAATCCAACATGATTACCGGTGAAGATCTGGTGGTAGATGGCGGATTTACAATTCGATAAAATAGGAGGCATTTATGGAAGGACTGCAAAAAAAAGCATATGAAATCCGCAGGGATTTGATTGAAATGGTTCACAATTCGGCGGCCGGCCATGTGGGCGGTGATCTTAGTGTAGCTGATATCCTGACTGTGTTGTATTTCCAGATCATGAATGTATCTCCGGATAAGCAGGATGATCCAGACCGTGACCGTTTTATATTAAGTAAAGGACATTGTGCTGATGCTTTGTACTGCGTCCTTGGAGAAAAGGGCTATTTTAACAAAGAGGAAGCCATTAAAACTTTTAGCCAATATAGAAGCAGATACATAGGACATCCTAATACAGATGTTCCTGGAATTGAAATGAATTCCGGCTCCCTCGGGCATGGTATATCAGCAGGAGTAGGGATGGCCTTGGCAGCGAAAATGGACCAAAGACCATACCGGACTTATGTAGTAGTGGGGGATGGGGAACTGGATGAAGGTTCCAACTATGAAGGGATGATGGCAGCCAGCCATTACAGGTTAGATAATTTGTGTGTAACGATAGATTTAAACCGCCTTCAAATCAGTGGGACAACTAATGATGTAATGTGCAGTCACAGCCTTTCGGATAAGTTTAAAGCCTTTGGATTTCATGTGATTGAAGTGGAAGACGGAAACGACTGTGAACAACTGGTGGAAGCATATGAGGCTGCAGCGTCATATAGGGGAAAACCTACGGCTGTCATAGCCCATACTGTAAAAGGCAAGGGGATTCCCTATATGGAAAATGATGTGTCCTGGCACCATGGAGTGATGACGGAAGAACAGTATCAAAAGGCGGTTCAGGAACTGGAGGAGCTGATGTCATGAATAAAATAACTAACAGGCAGGCCATCTGCGATACATTAATGGAGGCGGCAAAAACAGATAAGGATATTGTGGTGCTGTGTTCAGATTCTAGGGGATCCGCATCGCTGGCTCCATTTTTTAAACAATATCCCAAACAGTGTGTGGAGGTTGGAATTGCTGAGCAGAACCTTGTGACGATTGCTGCAGGCCTGGCATCATGTGGAAAAAAATCGTTTGCTGTATCACCTGCCAGTTTCCTGTCCACCCGAAGTTATGAACAGGCAAAGGTGGACGTGGCTTATTCCGGTAATAATGTCACATTGGTTGGTATCAGCGGGGGGATAAGTTATGGGGCTTTGGGGATGACCCATCATTCTTGTCAGGATGTAGCGGCTTTTACAGCCTTGCCTGGGATGAGGGTCTACATGCCAAGTGACCGGTTTCAGACCGCTGTTCTCATCAAAACGCTGCTGGAGGATGATAAACCGGCATATATAAGGGTGAGTCGATCCGCAACAGAAGATGTATATGACGATTCCACAGATTTTTCATTAGACAAAGCACAAGTCATAAAAGAAGGGCAGGATGTATTGATCATAGCTTGTGGAGAGATGGTTCCCAATGCCTTGCAGGCGGCCGGAAAGCTGGAGGCGGATGGAATACGTGCGAGTGTCATTGATATGTACTGCCTGAAGCCATTTGATGAAAAGACATTGCTGGAATATGCAGATAGAGTCAGACTGGTGGTAACGGTTGAGGAGCATTCTCCGTATGGCGGACTGGGGAGTCTTACAGCTTTGACATTGGCCCGGCATAATCCAAAACATGTGCTTCAGATTGCATTGCCAGATGGACACATTGTGGCAGGAACCAATAAAGAAGTATTTGCTTTCTATGGAATGGATGCGGATGGGATTGCAAAACAGATAAAGCGGGCAGTAAAAGAGGTGTAGATCATGAATTATATTATCGGCATTGACCAGAGTACGCAGGGTACCAAGGCGGTCCTATTTGATGAGGAAGGCGTCCTTGTTAAAAGAGTGGATGTGAAACACCGCCAGTGGATAGATGAGAATGGTTGGGTATCTCATGATATTAATGAAATATACCAAAATGTTATCCTTTCTGTGGAGAAGGTGGTAAAAGAGGCCGGAGCTCCAAGGAACAGTATTGCCGCGGTGGGAATCAGCAATCAGCGGGAAACTACTGCTGCCTGGAACCATGATGGTACACCCTTGGGGAAAGCAGTGGTGTGGCAATGCTCACGTGCGAAGGAAATTACAGACAAGATGCAGGATCTTGCCGCAGTGGTTAAAGATAAGACGGGTCTGCCGCTGTCTCCCTATTTTCCGGCGGCGAAAATGGCATGGCTTATTAGGAACACTATAAAAGAGTCTGGAGCAAAAGACTACCTTTTGGGGACAATGGACAGTTGGCTGGTGTATAAGCTCACCAGTGGAAAATCATATAAAACAGACTATTCCAATGCCTCAAGAACCCAGCTTTTGAACCTGCACAGCCTGCAATGGGATGTAGAATTATGTGAAATGTTTGGGGTGCCGCTGAAGTCTCTTCCGGAACTTGCAGACAGCAATTCTGTGTTTGGCTATACGGATTTTGAGGGGGTTTTACAGGCGCCGGTCCCGATCCATTGTGTGCTGGGTGATTCTCACGGGGCGTTGTTTGGGCAGGGATGCCATAAGAAGGGGATGATAAAGACTACTTATGGCACGGGTTCTTCCATTATGATGAATATTGGGGAGGAATTCAGGGCCAGCACATGCGGGCTGGCAACATCGTTAGCCTGGTCCATGGATGGAAGCGTGACCTACGTTTTTGAGGGAAACATTAATTATACCGGAGCCGTAGTCACTTGGCTGCAGGAAGATATGGGTCTGGTCCGGTCCACGGTGGAATTGGAAAAGGCAGTGGAACACGCTAATAAGAAGGATACTACCGTACTTATTCCTGCTTTTTCCGGACTGTCTGCACCATATTGGAATGACCGGGCTAAAGCTATGATTTATGGAATGACCAGGACAACCGGAAAAAACGAAGTGATCAAGGCAGGGCTGGAAAGCATTGCATATCAGATCAAGGATGTTCTCGATGCCATGGAAAAAGACAGCCAAATCAAAATCAAAGAACTTCGCGTAGACGGAGGCCCTACTAAAAACAAGTATTTGATGCAGTTTCAGAGCGATATCGCGGATGTGACAGTCAGTATACCTCAGTGGGAAGAATTATCGGCCATTGGTGCAGCATATATGGCTGGCATCAGTCAGGGAATCTATCAAAAGGATACTGTTTTTGCCAAAGACAAACGTATATACTTCAAGGCAGGTATGAAACCTGAAGAACGGTTTGAGAAGTGCAGGAACTGGGAGGCAGCAATCAGTCTCTTGAGGTAATGGATGATTGAATAGGGTAAATAAACAAAAAACCATAAAATCAGTAAGAATGTATGAAAAAACATATAAGTTTTAGAACTGGTTTATAGAAAAGCGTACATATTTCCTATTGATGACATTGATTATTTGAAAAAAACATACATTATATACAAAATATAATGGCTAAGTTTATCCATTTATCATAATTCACAAAGAAAATGTTTAGATATATAATCTAAATAGAATTAAAATTTTTATGAACCAGGGGGCGTTTTTTACTAAAACAAACGGTTGAAAGTAAATTTAAAAATGGAGGGGTTATTTAATGAAAAAACACATGACGTTATTTCTTGCAGTTAGCATGGCATTTAGTATTTTTACCAGCGGTTGCTCGATTGAAGAATCATCAAATACAGGCAATGGAACTGATGCAGTAGTAAAAGAAGAAACCGCAAAGGAAGAGGCATCTCAGCCATCGGGATCAAATAAGGAGACTGGAGAAGTGAGCCTTGTAGACCAGTTGGTTAGTGAATGTTCTGCATTATCAGGAATGGAGGCATACGATTTTTTCACCACATTGGCTGACAGGGGGTTATCTCAAGGGGATATCATTGATTTTTTTGTAAAACTTCCAATTTCCCAGGCTAATAAAGAAGTATATGATCTATATATGAGTGATGCATTGGATGTATATGCAGAGAGTGCGCCTGATGGGGTTGTTTACGGTGATTATTTCTGGACTATGGGAGATGGCACGGAGATAACAGGACCTTATTCAGGCAATACAAACTTAAAGATGGCATACACAAACTATATGCCTATGGATGAAGGTCCCATTGGGGATTCAAGTAAAACATATAAAGTGGGTGTTGTGGCGATCAGCGCAATTGACTCCTGGATGGGAAATCTTTACGATTCTATTCAATATGAAGCAAGCAGACATGAGAATCTTGAACTTGTTTGGATGGATTATGGGCTGGATTCCGATGGCTGTTCTGATGCGATCGACATGCTTATAGCCCAGAATGTGGATGCTATCTTGCTATGGCCAAGGACTGAAGCTGCAACTGCTGCGCCTGCCCAGAAAGCTGTGGAGGCTGGAATACCCGTTATAACAGTTGACAGGCTTTGTGGCTATCCGGAGATTGATGGTGTTATCAGCGGCAATTTCCCCGCCAATGGCGCACAGTGCGGAGCATATCTGGTATGGCAGTTGGCCAAAGAATCCGGTGGTAAATCAGTGGAGGGAAATATTGTATTGTTGAGAAAAGCTGCTGGCGTTACGGCCGATACCTTGCGGTGTGGCTATTTTCTAAAGGTTATATCCTATTTTCCTGATATTCATATCCTGGAATCGTATTTTGACAATGACGATACGGAGCAGTCCCTGATTAATGCGCAGAATGCATTACAGCTGTATGATGATATTGATGCTTTCTTCTGTGAAGGATTGACCCAGACACCTGTTGCTATCGAGGCGGTAAACAGTGCCGGCCGCTGGGAAAGCAGGAAAGACGGAAAGAAGATCATCATGTTGACTATAGATGATACGAAAGAATCTTTTAATTTTATTGATCAGGGGCTGGTTGAGGTCAACTGTCCATATACTCCACTGATCGGAGATATAGGAGTACGCTACATATGTAAGATGCTAGAAGGAGAAACGCTTCCTAAAGATATAGCAATTCCAAATATCCCTATGGTAACGGCAGGAGGAGATGTGGTGTTCGGCCTTAAGACAATGACGTCAAAAGACTGGTATCAATATGCTTCAGGTCCGGACTATGTAGCTAAATAGGTTGAATCATGCTGTGATCAAAAGGGGAGGAATCCTGTTGTGATAGAAAATAAAGGCAAATTAAAGAAGACGATACAGAATATAACAGAAAAAACCCAAGGTCTTTTCATCTCCATATTGATTCTTGTTGTATTACTGGTGATATCCGCCTGTTTTATACCTAGGGTTTTTCAATTAAAGAATCTTGAGAATCTGTTAAGGACATATGCGCCCGGAGGAATTGTTGCAGTAGGTTTGAGTCTTGTGATACTGACCGGAGAGATTGATGTTTCGGTGGGGGCGATCATGACCCTCGCTATGGCGGTTGCAGCAAAGATATATGATATCAGTGAGCCGGCGGCCATTGCAGCTATATGCTGCACTGGCGCTGCCGCTGGTTTCCTGAATGGCTGCTTAATTACAAATACAAAGGTTCCATCCCTGATGCTTACCATTGGAACCACTTCTGTGTTTAATGGTTTAGCGGCCATACTGGTCAGGGCGCAGAAGAAGTATATTACGGATCTGTATCATATTACCCTTACATTAGCCAAAGGCAGTATATTTGGTATTCCGATTCCACTTTTGTTATGTGTGGCTCTGGCATTTATGTTTGAATTCATGTTGAGGAAATCCGCTTTTGGTAAGAAAATATATTATACCGGTGCAAATAAAAGGGCGTCTTGGATGAGCGGTGTGGATATCAGCCGGATTAAAATTATCTGCTTTACCGTCAGTGGTCTTCTGGCAGCCATAGCGGCCCTTCTTATGTCAGGACAGTTAGGGAGTTCCACCGTGCAGCTGGGAAATGGATATGAAGTTACGGCTATATCAATTGCCGTTCTGGGAGGTATTTCCCTTAACGGAGGAAAAGGAACGGTAATAGGGACATTGTTGGGATTTATTACAATGAGTTTAATGCAGAACATGCTTGCAATTGCCGGATTTGGAACGTATGTTTCAACGACATTGAAAGGCGTGATGATTATTCTGGTGGTATACCTATATGGCTTGACGGTCCGCAAACGGGCATGATCCAAGGCATGGAAATCGGTTAATGTAGACCTTGGGAGGGATGGCTTATGAAGGCTTTAGATATTAACAAATTAAAAGGATTAGTGGTCCATCATATGTTGTGGTGTGCCATTATTATTTCGTTGGCAGGCGGGAGGATATTAAGTCCTTATTTTTTTAAAAGTAATAATATCACCGTGATCTTATATACCTGTGCTATCTATGGTTTATTAGCGATTGCAGAATCTCTTGTGCTATTAGTCGCTGAAATTGATCTGACAGTGGGGATCAGTGCTGTTGTTTCGCCGGCCCTTGCAATTTACCTGTCCAATGCAATCTATAAATTCAGCATGGGTAAAGAAGTGGTGCGGGGAGGATATGTAACAGCCCCGTGGTGGATGATAGTTGTTTTCACATTACTAATTGCCACTCTGATCGGTTTGATCAATGCGATCTTAGTTGTAAAAGGCAATGTTCCGGCGTTTGTTGCAACCATAGGTGTGCAGTACGCTGTCACGGGAATTGGATACATCATAACCAAAGGAACTCCGCTGTTCATGACTAAGGTTAAAGGGGCAGCATTGATCGGAGGGGCTAAGGTGCTTGGATGTATTCCGCTTTGTCTGTTGCTGTTTCTGTTGATAGCAGGACTGTTTATCTTCTTATGTGGCTCCACCAGATTTGGAATGAGGGTCTATTCTACAGGAGGGAGCGTCAAGGCAGCCACACTCTGCGGTATTAATACCGGCAGATGGAAAATGTTTATGTTCATTATCAGTGGATTTCTGGCAGGTGTTACCGGTATTGTATTTACGTCAAAATTACAGTCTATTGATGTGACCCAGACCACCGGATATGAAATGACAGCGCTGGCTATAGCGATTATTGGCGGTATCGAGTTAAATGGAGGCGTAGGTAATCTGAGAAATACGGTAAAAGCGGCCTTATTTATGGCGATTTTATCAAATGTCATGAGCATGATCGGTTTCCTGTCCTATCATCAGACATTTGTGCTGGGACTGTTTATTGTATTATTTGCAATACTTCACAAGAGAAGCGACAGTAGGAGACTAAAAGAACTGAACATTGTTGAGGTTTAACAGGACTGGGAACGGGGTGAGATTATGAACATGGAAATAAACGGCAGTAAGCTGCTTTTGATGAAAAATATTCAGAAAGGTTTCAATGGAGTCCCGGTGTTGAAAGGGATTGATTTTGAAGTCAACTATGGTGAGAATGTTGCAATCATAGGTTCCAATGGTGCAGGAAAGTCTACACTAATGAATATTTTGGCCGGAGTCCATCATGCGGATGGAGGAGAGATCTATTTTGAAGGTAAAAAGGTTGACATCCATGATCCAAATGTAGCGGAACGCCTGCGGATCGGTATGGTACATCAGGAGCCGTCTCTTTGCGAGAACATGAAGGTTTACGAAAACATCTTTTTAAACAGGGAGTTGAGAAACTCTTATGGAATGCTGGACCGTGGCAGAATGAGAGAAGAGAGCCGCAAGGTGATGGAAAGCCTTGGGTTTGAAATAGAGGTGGATAAGAAAGTACGGGATATCAATCTTGTGAGCAAAGTAATCGTGTCTATTGCAAAAGCAATGCTGATGGATCCCAAACTTTTAATCTTAGATGAGGTTACAGCTGCCTTAAACCAAAAAGAAGTTGAACATCTTTTTGAAATTATCTGCGGCTTAAGGGAGAAAGGGCTTGGAATTGTATTTATCAGCCATAAAATTCGGGAAATTGTCCAAATTTGTGACCGTGTCGCAGTGCTCCGGGATGGATTGGAAGCAGGCGTATTTGATAAAAAAACAGGTATCCTCAATGAAAAAGACATCATCAATCTGATGCTGGGGGAGACGGAATGGAAAGGCGAATATTCCCAACGTGAAATGGCTGATCATGGGGAAACAGCACTTTTGAGCATTCAGGGGTTGTCCAGAAACGGTATGTTTCAGGATATTACATTTAATGTCTATGAAAGCGAGATTATAGGTCTGGCTGGTTTGAAGGGATCCGGTATAACGGAACTTATGTATTCTATTTTTGGGATCATGCAATATGATGAGGGAAGCCTTCAGATGCGAGGGGAATTTATGAAAGCCTCTTGCCCTCAGGAAGCGATTAGGCGGGGTGTCTGTATGATAACTAATGACCGTCAGGGGGAAGGGCTTGCAATGGGACTTCCGATTGAAAATAATATCCTTATTGCATCTTTGGACAAAGCAAAGGATAAAACAGGATTGATAAGCGGTCCGTTATCAAATGCCGCCTCAAAAGATTACATCACAAAATTGCAGGTTAAAACTACAGGCCCATCCCAGCAGGTGCAGTTCCTATCAGGAGGAAATCAGCAGAAAGTTGTAATCGCTAAATGGCTTCTGCGGGATTCGGATGTAATTTTAATTGACGAACCCACCCGTGGTATTGATATTAAAGCTAAAAATGAAATATATAATCTTTTGCTGCAGGAAAAATCAAAGAATAAGGGAATTGTCATCTATTCCCCGGAGACAAGGGAGTTGTTGAATGTATGCAACCGAATTATTGTTATAGACAGGGGGAGAATTGTTGCGGAGATATCTAGGACAGATCCTGATTTTACAGAAAAAGGAATTCTTGAAATCATGCATTCTTATTAGAATAAATAATTAAAAGGGGGAGATAACATGCCTGAGATTTATGATCACAACCACCGCCCAGTCCGCCATATGCGCGCCAGGGTAAATAACATCCGCATGCATTATGTAATTTCCGGAGAGGGAGAGCCGCTTCTGCTCTTACACGGGACACCTAAGACCCATTATTATTGGTACAGGCTGATTCCTTTGCTTACAGAACACTATACGGTGATTGCTCCGGACTTAAGAGGCTTTGGTGATACAGATAAACCGCCTGTGGAGGATGGATATGATTCCTTGACCAATGCTAATGATATGGCGGATTTGATGAGACAGCTGGGATATGACCGGTACTATGTACATGGAGAAGACAGAGGGGCAGAGTTTGCTTATGTGCTGGCTGCCACTAACCCTGATCATGTAAAGGCCCTTTCATTTTGTGAAATGCTTTTGTCGGGAGAGGACCTGGATACAATGTCCTATTTTACAAAGGATAATGTAAGACGCCAGTATAACCAGAATGGTACTTGGCAGTGGCACATTCCGTTTTTCTGGATCGCCCATGTACCGGAAATGTTAATATCCGGACATGAAGAGGAATTCTGGAGCTATTGGATGAAAGCTGAAACATGGAATCCCAATGCAATTTCAGAAGAGTGCATTAAGGAATGGATTTCTCACATAAAGGAACCTGGAGGGCTTAGGGGAGTTCTGGAAACATACCGCGCAGCGTTTAAGAATGCAGAAATAAATGCTGAGTTGAAAAAGTCGAAGATCACAATGCCGGTTATGACCATTGGTGCTCCGGAGTTTTTTGGAAATACGGTTGAAAAACAGATGAGGGAGTTTGCCGACAATGTGGTGTCGGGACAGGTATTTGAAGAATGCGGACATAGTCTTGCTTTGGAAGCGCCGGAGCGCTTGGCAGATGCGTTAATACATTTTTTCGGTTGAATAAAGTTATACTTAACGTTGAGCAGGCTATAATAACAGGATATAAAGTAAAGTCAACATGACGATATATCTATTGAAAATCATACCTAAAAATGCTATAGTAAGGAAGAGTGGGATGGGACCGGGTCAGGGCTCTCCCAGGGGTGTAGCAAGCTGTATTTTATAAAAAGAAAAGCAGGAGGTATGATACATGACAACCACACAACGGAGAGAAAAATTTAAAAAAACATTTGCAAAAGTCCCCATCATGATGCTGCAGGGATCTGTGGGGGAACGGATCAAACGTAATTTTACACATCAGGACCCAACGCCCCCGCTGAAGCTGGCCGGCCTTTATTATACTGAGAATGGGCATCGGGGATTGGACGCCGTGTTTCATGACTACATACAGATTGCACAGAAATATGATCTTCCAATGATTCTTCATCCGTACAGCAAGTTTACCACCCCATCCATGGGGAAAGGAACCTATTGGGAGGACCGGGATGTATCAGCGGATAATCTGAACCACTGCCGTTCCATCGTGGACGGTTATCCCGCTATCCGCGACCAGATCTTCATTGGCACCACCATGGGTTTCACCGGCGATCCTTATAATCCCTTCTCCGGATTAGATGAGGAGGAGGCTTATTTATACTATACAGACCATGCGAAAAAGCTGGAGACATCCATGATCGACCATGTGAGGAACGGCCTGACACCCAGTCTGCCGGATGCCGCCGGATGCGCCCGGGCATTAAGCGAAACCTCCATTCCGTACTTTATCACATTCCTGATCCGTAAGGACGGAAAGCTGATGGATGGAACGTGGCTCAGCGAGGCCATTGACTATATTGACGCCAAGACAGGGGATCATCCCCCTATGTTTTACCAGGTCAACTGCGTTCATCCGCGAAATGTTATGTCTGCCCTGGATAAAAGGCGGAATCGCACCAATGCGGTTCGGGAACGCTTCTTAGGACTGGAAGGCAACGGCTCTCCTCTGAGCCCGGAGGAATTAGATAACAGTCCGGTCGTGTACAGCAGCCCGGCGGATGAGTGGGCGGATGAGATGATGAAGTTACATAAGGATTACGGACTGAAATTACTGGGCGGCTGCTGCGGAACAGATCATGACCATATGGAACAGCTGGCAATACGCGTCCGACAGGTATATGATGAACAGATGGCGGAACAAAAGGCGGAACAAAAGGCGGAACCAGCGGCTGAGACGACCGAATAGATGATTGGAACTGACAATTAAGCAGAATTGCGGATAGAGCTGCGAACAGAATTAAGAATAGAATTGCGGACAGAGTTGCCGCCTGCCTTGGCTGCACAGGAAGCATCGGAACGGTTCCTGGTGCGGCCGGGGCAGGCGGTTTTATGATGTACACCATTGTGAACCATAAGTGTGCGCTACCTGTTTTCCCTTACAGCCCGGCAGGGATTTCCGCAGGCGATCATATTGTCGGGAATATCCTTTGTAACAACACTTCCCGCACCGATCACAACATGATTGCCAATGGTAACACCGGGCATAATGATGGCCCCGCCGCCAATCCATACATTATCGCCGATCACCACAGGTAATGTTTGCGTCTTGCAAAATTCAAAGGAACCGTCCTCTTTGGGACCGCCAAACCGTCTGGCTGCATTGGTTGGATGAAAAGCAGTATAAATCTGTACATTGGGAGCAATCAGGGCGTTATTTCCAATGACAATCTTGTTGTCGTCTAAAAAGGTGCAGTTCATATTAACCTCACAGTTATTCCCAAAGTAGATATTGTTTCCATAATCAACATAGAAGGGGGCCGTGATCCATAAATTTTCCCCTCGACCGCCAAGTAATAAATTAAGGATGCGCTCTTTTTCTTCTTTATTTGAAGAATCGGTATTGTTATAGTCCCTTGCCAGATCCTTTGCCCTGTGCCACTCGGCCAGTAATTCTTTATCACCGCAATCATAAAGCTGACCGGCCAGCATCTTTTCTCTCTCAGTCAATGTCCGAAACCTCCTCCAATTTTGATTTAACAGCTATATTGTACCATAGATTTCTGATATAATGATACGAAATAAGATATAGGAGGCAATAAGTAATGGAATTTATAAATACGCCCTCATTAGAAACGGAGCGGCTGATATTACGGAAATTTACCGAGCAGGATATAGATGCTCTGTTTGCCATATACAGTGATCCGGAGGTGAACACCTATCTGCCCTGGTTCCCTCTGAAAACACTGGAGGAAGCCAGGGCATTATTTGAAACAAAATACAGGGATGCTTACAGGCAGCCCCGGGGATATTGCTATGCCGTCTGTTTAAAGAGTGACCAGATACCCATTGGATATGTTAATGTAGGAACAAAGGCTCCCTATGATCTGGGGTATGGACTGCGCAGGGAGTTTTGGCACAATGGAATTATAAGTGAGGCATGCAGGGCGGTGATCCGGCAGCTGAAAAGGGATGGCTTTCTTTATATTACAGCCACCCATGATGTGAATAATCCCCGCAGCGGCGAGGTAATGAAGCGGCTGGGAATGAGTTACAAATATACATATGAGGAACAGTGGCAGCCTAAGGATATCCTGGTCACATTCAGGATGTATCAGCTGAACTTTGACGGACAGGATGGCAGAGTGTATGAGGGCTACTGGGATCAGTGGGCGGTTCACTTTATTGAAAGAGATACCTATGATATAAAAGAAGAAAGGGGTTTGAAATGATAAACATAGAATTGTTTTTTGATTATGCCTGTCCCTATTGCTACCGCGGCCACAAGAATCTGCTGAATCTTCTGGAATACTATCCCCGGATAGAGATTACATGGCGTCCCTGTGAGTCACATCCATACCCGGAAACTTATTTTATGCACAGCGACCGTGCGATCCAGGGCATGTATTATATCCAGGAGCACGGAGGAAATCTGTGGAAATACCACAGGCTGGTTTATGAGGCATGCTTTGACAAGAACATGGATATTGCATCAACAGACGTACTTGCCGGGCTTGCCAAACAGTGCGGGGCAGACCACAATGCTTTTAGGAATTGTATAGAGGAAGACCGTTACCGGGAGCAGGTGCTGGCAGGCAACCGGTACGCCTGGGGAGAGAACCGCCTGGACGCAGTGCCAAGCTACCGGTTTGGGAAGCATTTACTCGGTTCACGGGACGGCCTTCTGGTGCCGGTCAGGGAGTTGGAGGATTTTTTTAGGAAGGCAGCTGCAGTTCATCAAACAGACGGCCCGATCCAATAGGCTATCCGGTCCGAAGGATTTTTCACACACCCGTTCCCAAATCTGCCGGTCATTGCATCTGCCCATCTTCTATGATAGAATGGATGAAAACGGAAGATAAAATAAAGATACGAAAGACGCATATCTGCTGCGGGAATAGGGGGAGATTCACGGATGGAGAGGGACTCTTGGTCGCCGCTGGAACTGTTAAAGCCGCGTTACCTGTATGACAAAGATGGAGAACGGCCGGTCCAAGATCTGCGAGATGCATACCTCTATTCCGGAAGGACACCAGGAACAGGGAGAGTATTTTCCCTTTGAGTTTGCAAAGCAGCATGAATCCGATGTCCTGCGCGATTTTGTGAATACAATGCTGCCCGGTGGGATCTTTGCCATGGAGTTGGGGAAGGACTTTCCTCTGGCTATTATCAACCAGAATATGCTCATCTATCTGGGATACAGGAATGAGAAGGAGTACCTGGAAGCCATAGCCGGCAGACTGAGCAATGCGGTCCACCCGAAAGATCGGGGGCTTTTGCGGGCGGCCGTCCTGGACACAATGGATCAGGGGGATGAGTTTAAGGCGCTTTTGCGTATCAGAAAAAGCGATAACAGCTATTTCTGGGGAGATATCAAGGGCGTGCGCAGCCGTGACAGCCGCGGCATTGACCAGATCGTCTGTCTGTGCCTGGATGCCACGAATCTGGTAATGGCTAATAACCAGCTGAAGGATGACCGCCTTAAACTGGATGAATATGCATCCAAGCTGATGGAAAAGGAAGAGATCATCCAAAAGGATGCCAGACAGATGAGACAGCTGCGCCAATGGGTTGGCAGACATGCCGGAGATACGGACAAGCTTCCAAAGCAGCAGCACGTAAACTGGAAGCATATGGGTGTTATCATCGCATCGGTTATCCTTATCATTGCCGCAGTGATCGGTTTTACCATGTATCTGTCAAATACACAGTGGGATGCGGCTGTTTTGGCGATCCGCACCACTTCTTTGGCCGGGGTCCAGTGTATCTCCAATGCCACCGATGCGGACCAGGCAGTCCTTGCCAACATGGCGGAGGTGTTGGGAAAGCTTTATGACAGGGACGAGGCGGCAGATATACTGCAGGCAGCCCCGGATTCCGGTTTCAGTGAGATGATCGCGTCATATGATGATGGAAAATGTGTGTCCTCCGGCCAACGACAGCCGGAAGAAGCGTCTGACTTTGCCGCAAAACTGGACTTTCCCCAGGGCGGTAATGTCAGCAGGCCTTTTTGGGAGGCAAACGGCAAACGGCAGATTGCGTACCGCACGGATCTATACCATGAAGATAAAAAGGCAGGCGTACTCTATGGAATGGTCAATCTGTCCAGGTATTATGTGCCCAGTGTTATGGAGTTTTATGACGGGCAGGGATTTTCCTGCGTGATCGATGCCCGAACCGGCGAGTTTGTTATCTACTCGGACAGAATCATGCCGGAGAACGTACATGGTGATCTGTATAGCGCCTTGAATGAAAACGGTGACACAAAAACGGCCGGAGAGATAAGGAACGCCCTGTCGGGAGGAAAGACGGGAAGCGCGGTTGTCAGCCTGAAAGGGAAAAAGGTCTATCTCTATTTTGTCCCGGTCAATGACGCTGCAGCGGAATATCTGATCACCATGATACCCTATGATGTGATAAAAGAAGAATCCTCCGGCATGGCCTATCTTGTGGGCGCGTTTGTGGTAGTGGTCCTTCTGGCAGCTGTTCTGCTCATTATCTATAATAACCGGATTACCAAAACAAAGCTTCGTGAAAGGGAATACCGCAATACGCTTTTCCGGCTCCTTGCTGAGAATGTGGACAGCGTTTTCCTGGTGTTTGACCATGAAACTGACGAGGTGGATTATGTCTCTGAAAATATCGGGCGTATCCTGGGGGTTGAAAGCAGGGAGATTTTGGATCATGATACCAGATCCATCAAGCTTCCGTTTGATGATGAGGAACTGGAACGGATCCAAAGGATCATGAAAGACAAGAAAAATTTCTACGTAGATTTTCCATACAGCAATCCCGGGAGCGGCAAGCAGCAGCTCCTGCGCCTGAGCGGCTATGTTCCGGAGGGAGCAGACTGGCAGAAAAAGTGGATTTTCTGTGTCAGTGACAGAACGGATGAAGTGTTAAAAGAGCGCAGGCTGGAGCAGGCGGTGAGGGAAGCGGACGAGGCCAGCAAAGCCAAGTCAGAGTTCCTGGCCAATATGTCCCATGATATCCGCACACCCATGAACGGTATTATCGGAATGACCCAGCTGGCCCTTCAGGACGGGGTGGGAGAGGAGGCCATGAGAAGCTATCTGAAAAAGATTTCAATCTCATCCGGCTTTTTGCTGGCCTTGATCAACGATATCCTGGACATGTCCAAGATTGAAAGCGGCATGATCGAGCTGCACCCTAAGGCATACTCCATGAAGGAACTGCGCAGGTATCTGGAAAGCGTGATCCTGCCCCTGTCAGGGGAAAAACAGATCGATTTCAGGATCGATGTGGATGAGAAGATCACAGTCCTGGCGGACCAGCAGCGTTTTAACCAGATCCTGTTTAACCTGCTGTCCAATGCGGTCAAATATACGGATGAAAAAGGAACCGTCACACTCACCATAAAAGGAGTGCCCAAGGACAGCGGAATGATCCACCTGACCATGCGGGTGGAGGATAATGGGATGGGCATGTCCCCGGAGTTCCAAAAGCAGATGTTCAAATCATTTACTCAGGAGAGCAGAAAGGCCATGGGAATGTCCGGCACCGGACTGGGGCTTGCTATTGTTAAACGGCTGGTAGACCTGATGAACGGTACCATACATGTGGAGAGCAGCATCGGCAAGGGAAGTATATTCGTGATCGAGATGGATGTCCCGGCCGCCAAGGGACCATGTGAGAAGGAACTGGCAGCGGATGCGGCCGGTGATCCCACCGGACAGTCTGCCTGCATACTGCTGTGTGAGGATAATGCCATTAATCAGGAGATCATGATGGGAATCCTGGAGTTCCTGGGCCTGACCACGGAACTGGCTGTCAATGGAAAGGAGGGCGTTGAGGCATTCCAAAGCCGGAAGCCGGGGTATTACAGCGCCATCTTAATGGACTGCCGCATGCCGGTTATGGACGGATATCAGGCAACCAGGGCCATCCGTGCCCTGGAACGGCCGGATGCAGCCCGTATCCCTATTATCGCTCTCACCGCGGACGCCTTTGAGGAGGACCGGAAACGCTGTCTGGAAGCCGGGATGGATGACTTTCTTGCCAAGCCGGTGGAGATAAAGGTTTTAAAGGAAATGCTGGGAAAATATATGCGGAAAGATTTGGGATGACAAAGAGGGAGGAACCGTGTCAGGTAAGTGCTGTCCGATGACGGTTACCCTGTACTGGCCAGTCCTCCCTCACCCAAATTCTTTTTCAAACAGATAAATAAAATACGTCAGCGCCAGAAGATCCGCACTTCCTCCCGGACTGATATTGCGTTGTATAAAGTCCCGGTCCAGATCTTCTATATACGCCAGTCCGGCTTTTGCATCTAGTCCAGCTTTTGCATCCTGTCCCTGCATGATTTCTTCCTCCTGAAGCATTTTCCCAAGGTTCCCCTGTATCTCTTTCATCTCCCCATAAGAAGAGCGGTTCACAATATTCGTATCCTCCGAGTTTGCTATGATATGTAACAGTGTCATGGCACCGGCGTCATTGATGGAAAACCCTTTTCCCAGATAGTCCTTAAGCACAGGAAGGGCCACCTTTAAAACCGTATGATACCCGGACAGCGCCTCCCCCCTCGCGCCCTTCATTCCATAGAGGGCATACAGGCGCTCACCGTTTGTCCCGGCATTTTCCGCTGTGATATCCTTAAAATCCTCCAGCACATCCTCCACCAGCCTGCGGTTTACCGACAGCAGGTTGTCCTGGGAATAGGGGATCTGATTGGCGTACATATAACCCAGGGAACAGTTCATAATGGCCAGGGAGAAGATAAGACCCTTATGGGTGTTGATATTGTGCGTTGCCTTCATCATGGCATCCTCAGCCTGTATGCCCAGGGAGCGGAGACGGGAGAAGATGCGGGAAAATGATTCATGGCTGTTTTCCATACCGCACAGGGCAAACTTTTCAAAAAAATGGTTCAGGGAAACGGCGCTGGCCTCAAAGGTGAAAATATCCATATCCCTGTGGGCGCCCGTATTGCTGCGGTCCACAAGGCCGGGCTTAGGCGTGACGCTGACTTCATATAAGAGGGCCAGCATGGAAAGAGAGGAAAGTTTTTTTGCGTACCTGCAGGTGAAATACTCTTTCATGAGCTGGCATTCCTTATTAAGCAGTTCCTTCACCGTATGGGTTCTGGCCCTGCCGCACACAAATGCGTCCCGGCTGCAGAGCAGGCATTTGCGGACCGGAAATCCCAGCTCGGTCCGGGAGATCTTCCGCCCGTCCGTGTTGATCACGTCAATGTCAAACAGCCGTCCGAAGCTTAAGCTGTCCTCCAGAAGGCAGAGGGTTTCCTTGATAAAACAGAGATCTCCGTCCACGACCCAAAAGTATTCGCAGCCGGTGTGGGCCGTGATGGAACGGGTACAGAGGACCGGAATCTTCCAGGCGTTAAGCTGCGCCCCGATCAGGTCCACTCCCTCATAAAATGTTTCCACAGCCAGGGGAAATACTTTTACCGGCCCCACTATATTAAGGGTAAATGAAATGACCGGAAGATGGTATTGTCCGATCAGAGCTCTCTGCATATCCTGCCTGCGTTCTCTGGCATCCAGCATGTCTAAAAGCGCCGCTTCCCTGCCGACCGCAATCTTGGAACAATCAATATTCATATCGGTAGTCTCTCCTTCTAATAATGGATCACATCATCCTGACTTGTAATGGCCCGGATCACAGGCCCTGCTTCCCCACTGCAAAAATACCTATAAGTGCTGTCGGGAACCAGACCGGCAAGCAGGTCCATGCGGTTCTCCCTGATGGCATTGCGCACAGAGGAGGCGCTGATTGCCGTGCCGTTCGCCTGCTTTCGGGGAATCACGCGGCAATGGATACCGGCCTTTGGAAGCTGGGATTCCATGATTCGGTTGTAGATACCGGTCACCCGGCTGAATGGTTCCTCCCCCACATACCGGCAGGTGATCCCCAGCGTCCCGGCGATCCGGGCAAAGATAGCCAGGTCCAGCCGCGCATGGCTTTCGATCACGGCATCCTCATCCTTTTGAAAGTAGCTGGGAAATGTTGCGTTGCTGATAATATAAGGCCCGCTGTCATGGTAGACCAGATTGTGAATCCCAGCGGTCCCTTCTATGACCAACCGTTTTCTCACCTGGAAGGGCACAAGGCTGACGTCCTCGCTTACAATAAAAATGTGCAGCAGATCACTTTGTGCAGCCGCTTTTTCGATCAGATACAGGTGGCCCAGGGTAAATGGATTGGCGTTCATGACAATGGCTGAGACCGGTTTGGATCCGGGGGCTGCATCACGGAAGTCTGCACCACGGCAACCTGTACCACGGCAATCTGCACCATGGCAATCTGCACCATGCTGTGCCAGATCACCGCTAAGACCTTTCAGATATTTGTCAAATCCATTCCTCTTATTCTCCATAAACACTACCTGCCCGTCAATCCGGGCAATTTCATAAAATCCCAGATCGTGGAAGAATCTGGCGGCGGAGCATTTTGTATATAGAAATAAATGGGTGTTGCCGCGGAAATACTGTACCTCCATGAGATGGGTCACAATGCGGTTCATCAGCCCTTCGCCCTGATGCAGGCGGCTGACCGCCAAACACCGAAGGGTATTGCCGAAACAGCTTCCCGTGGCAACCAGCTGCATTTTGTCATCAAACAGTCCGCAGGAGTAATCCAGATTGGGATCCCTGCGGATTCCTTCCTGTAACAGCAGCAGATCCATCTGCCGGCTGCCATGAAGGTCGCTTTTAAAAATCCGGGAAATGGTATAGTCGGACATGTCAAACTCCTTTGTTTTCCTGGTTTCGCACAATATTGATAAATGCCTCGGCCTGGGGCAAAGAAAGCGCGGTATCTGTATACATGATATAGGTGGATCGGACAAAGGGCTCCCCATTGGCAAAGGTAAGAGGGCGGATATCGCCGGAAAAGCCGTTCAGGCATATCTCCGGAACAATGGCCCAGCCCAGCCCGCGGGTAACCATCTCCACACAGGTGGTAATATTGTCCACAAAGATGCCGTGCTGCTGCGGCTGTATATTATGTTCGCGCATCCACTGGGCTGTCTCCCGTTCAAATACCATATCTGTCTTTCTCCCAATATATGGAATTTCTCCAAGATGTTTGCCCTTGTCTTTGGCACTGCAGATCGCGCATATATTTTCGCGGTCCAGCAGGACCTTATGTTCCTTCCAGGGATACTCGCCCCGGATGATCGCAACATCGATCAGACCCTGGGCGATCTGCATGTAAATATTCCGGCTCTGGTCCGTGATGACGTGGGTATTTACATGGGGATACTGTTTTCGGTATCGGGCCAGCACATCCGGCAGCTGGTAGAGGGCATAGTTGATGGATATTCCTGCATTTAAGGTGCCGCATACATAGGAACGGCTGATATTCAGCGCCTCCCGCATCAAGGTGAGCTGTCTGGCTGCCTGGGTGGTATATTTAAGCACCTCCTCACCTTCCGGGGTAAAATGGATCCCCTGCCTGGAGCGGATCAGAAGGGTTACACCCAGTTCATTCTCAATGGCGGTGATGCGCTTTGACAGGGATGACTGTGTCACATACAAAAGGTCAGCCGCATGTGTGATGTTTTTTGTTTTTTCCAAAATATCCAATAGTTCAAAATCGCGTTCGTCCATAACCGCCTCCATGATAAAAGTATTTTATTCAATTCCTATAAGGAATGGATAAAAAGAAATATATATTCTATATAAGAATTGAATGAATTGAGAACCATCTGGGGATGAGTTAAAAAAGAATGTATTTATAAGACTATTATAATATAAAAAGTAATAATGTAAATAAAAATACGATTCAAAATTGGAATGGTATATTACGAAAAAATTGACTTTTACTTTTGCCTGGAACCGGTGTTTAATAAAGGCATGCAAGAGCAATCAGTCAGGAAAAGGAGAAGAGCTTATGGAAATTCTGAAAACAGCGATCGCGGGCACCCTGGAGTCCAGCGATGCGCAGGTTACGGTGGAGCCGGGAGAGCAGGGGATCGAGCTGACCATTGAGAGCAGTGTGATGAACCAGTACGGGCGCCAGATCAAGGCGGCGGTCCTGGAGACCCTTGACACACTGGGGGTCAGCAAAGGAGTTGTAAAGGTGGTGGACAAGGGCGCTCTGGAGTGCACCCTCAAAGCCAGGGTGCAGTGCGCGGTATACAGAAGCTGCGGCGCAGCAGAAAAAAATATTCCATGGGGAGGTATGGCAAAATGATTCCACGTCCAAGACCACAGAAAAACCGGCTGCGCAGGACCATGATGTTCATGAACGCACAGAAACCGGGATTGATTAAAGATGCGTATATCTATGGAACAGACAGTATCATTCTGGATCTGGAGGATGCGGTGGCCGAGAACCAGAAGGATGCAGCCAGATTCTCCCTGTTTCAGGCCCTGAAACACATTGATTACGGCGATACGGAGGTGATCGTCCGGATCAATGGACTGGATACGCCCCACTGGCAGGAGGACATCCGCTGCGTGGTGGCAGGGGGCGCGGACGGAATCCGCATTGCAAAATGTGAGAGCGCCCAGGACGTGAGGACCGTGGAGGAGCACACGCTGGCAGCGGAACGTGAATTCGGCGTGGAGGAGGGCAGAACCCTTCTGATGGCTGCGCTTGAAAGCCCAAAGGGCATAATGAACGCCTATGAGATCGTGACCGCCTCGGACCGGATGTTCGGGTGCGCCATTTCCGGAGGTGACTTCAGAAAGAGCATGCATGTGCAGATTGAACGCGGCGGCATTGAAATGCTGGCAGCCAGGGGACAGATGCTGCTGGCGGCCAGGGCGGCAGGCGTTCAGTGCTTTGACACTATGTACCCCAACATTGACGATATGGACGGGTTTAAGGAGGAAGTGATCCAGAACCGGAAAATGGGATTTGACGGCAAGAGCATCGTGAATCCCAAGCAGATCCGGTTTGTACATGAGACATTTGCCCCCACTGCCAAAGAGATTGCTTACGCGGAGAAGCTGGTGCGGTCTTTTAATGAACAGGCGGATTCCGGTGTGGGCGTGTATACGGTTGACGGCAAGATGGTGGATATTCCGTTTTTTGAGGATGCGAGGAGAGTGATTGCGCTGGCAAAGGCCTGCGGCGTGTATAAGGGTGATTTATAAAGGGAAAGGATGTGGCGGTCAATGATCAATGCGGTAAAAAGAGACATTCCTGACGAACTTCTTGTAAATGGAAAAGAAGTATATCAGGGCAAATACTATATGGATGGCAAATATGTGAAAAAGGATTCCCCCAACACACGGAGGTTTGTAAAGCCTTTGGAGAGCAAGGTGTGCGGCAGCATCCGAGAAGCATGTGAACGGTGCGGCGCCCATGACGGGATGACATTTTCCTTTCATACTGAATTCAGGGACGGGGATTATGTGGCCGGCATGGTGGCAAAGGTCCTGGTGGAGGAAATGGGATTAAAGGATATTACGGTTGCGGCCACATCGCTGGGCAATGCCCAGGATGTGATCGCAGATTATATAGAAGACGGCAGGGTAATCGGAGTTCAGACGTCCGGGGTCCGGGGACGGATCGGCGAGGTGATATCCGCGGGCAGACTGAAGACACCTGCGGTCATCCGAAGCCACGGCGGCAGGCCGAGAGCGGTGGAGGCCGGAGAGGTGCATATTGATATCGCGTTTCTGGCTGCGTCTACCTCCGACTGCTGCGGCAATGCCAAGGGCGTGGGCGGAAAGAACAACTGCGGTTCCATGGGATTTGCCATCCATGATTCCCATTTTGCAGACCACACGGTTATCATAACGGATACACTGGCGCCATTTCCCAATCTGCCATCTTCCATATCCGCCATTGATGTGGACTGTGTGTGTCTGGTGGATGATATCGGTGATGCCGGTAAGATTTCCACAAAAGAAGCGCGTATGACGGATAACCCCAGGGAACTTATGATGGCCGAGCATGTGGCGGATGTCATTGCCGCAACACCGTATTTTAAGGATGGATTTTCCTTTCAGACAGGTGTGGGAGGACCGTCCCTGGCGGTGAACCGGTTCCTGGAGGAGCATATGCTGGAAAAGAATATCCGGATGAGCTTTGCACTGGGCGGGACCAGCAGTGCGGTCTGCCGTCTTCAGGATAAGGGGCTGGTGGAGCACATTCTGGATACCCAGGACTTTGACCAGGGGGCGATCGACCACATTTTTAAGAATCCCAACCACCATGAGACGGACTTGAGTGAGTACGCCAATCCGGCCAATAAAGGCGCTTATGTAAATAAACTGGATTTCGTGGTGCTGTCCGCCCTGGAAATCGATACGGATTTTAATGTGAACGTGATCACCGGCTCGGACGGGGTGCTGCGGGGCGCGCCGGGAGGCCATCCGGACACGGCGGCCGGAAGCAAATGCTGTATCATTGTCACACCTCTTACCAGAGGGCGTATGGCCACGGTCTGCGATGAGGTGGTGACGGTTACCACGCCGGGAGACTGTGTGGATGTGCTGGTGACGGATTACGGCATTGCCGTGAACCCGCTGCGCCGCGACCTGATCGACTGCCTGGATGCCGCCGGGATCGCCCATGTGACCATAGAGACGCTGCGGGATAAGGCATACGGCCTGGTGGGAACACCGGACCGTCTGGAGTGGGAAGACCAGGTAGTGGCTGTTGTGGAGGCCAGGGACGGCACCATTCTGGATGTGGTGAGAAAGATACGCCCGCTGCACCTGGATTAAAGCGTGGCAGACTATGGAATAATGGTGTACACTAATATAAACGGGGGATTTACACATGAATTTAGCAGTAATTGGATTTATCTTGATGTTTGTGCTGATGTTTGTTTTGATCAAGGATAAGCTGTCGCCTCCGGTTGCATTTATACTGCTGCCGCTGATCGCGGCAGTAGCCGGTGGATTTGGGATCGAAGCCATCAGCGGGTTTGTGAAGACCGGTCTCAATACAATGCTCAGTACGGCTGTTCTGTTTATTTTTTCCATTTCTTATTTTACGCTGATGTCTAATGAGGGGCTATTTGATCCGATCATCCATTTCCTTATCAAACGGGTGGGGAACAATGTTACCACCGTGCTGTTTGCAGTGGTTATCACTACCTTTGTGGCACATCTGGACGGCTCGGGCGCAACCACGTTTTTGATCGTGGTTCCCGCATTCCTGCCGATCTGCAAGCGGCTGAAGGTCCGGCCGGAAGCTTTGCTTGGAACCATGTGCGGCATGTACGGTGTTATGAATATCGTTCCATGGGGCGGTCCCACCATGCGTGCGGCTTCCGTGATCGGGATCGAGGTTTCAGATTTGTACCAGTTTATCATGCCCTCTGTTGCAGCGCTGGCGGTGATCGCATTTGGGATCGCATTTGTGATCGCCCGGATCGAGATACATAATGGAGCCGGAGCTGATAAGGATGATACGGCGGCTGACGAGAAAGGGGCAGGCGAGGGCACTGCCAAAAGAAAGAAACTCTATTGGTTTAACCTTGGGCTTACGGTCCTGATGCTGGCGCTGTTATTTGTGGATATCGGCCTGCCTCTGCACCTTATTTTTATGATCGCATTCTGTATTGCGCTGACTGTGAATTACCCCAACACGGCGGAACAGACAAAGCAGCTTAAGAGCTATGCCGCGTCCGCCATGATCATGACCATGACACTGTTTTCCGTGGGTATTTTTATGGGCGTGATCAAGGATTCCGGCATGGTGGAGGCTATGGCTGCCGCGATCGTGGGCATTCTTCCGGCCGGAGTGGCACCCCATATGCACTGGTTTATGGCCTTGTTTGCGGTTCCCCTTATTATGATCCTGGGAACCGATGCATTTTATTATGCACTGATGCCCATTATACTGGGCGTGGTGGAACAGTTCGGGATCTCGCCGGAAGTGGTGGCAGCCACCTTTTTGCTGACTGCAACCCTCGGCACTCCCATCAGCCCCAGCGTGGCTGCGGTCTATGTGGGCCTTGGCCTGGCGGACAGCACCATTGGCAAGCATATCAAATATTCCCTGCGTATTCTGTGGCCTGCCAGTATCCTTCTTCTGGTTGTCTCTACATTGATCGGTGTAATCCGGTTCTGACCATGCAAATGGCACACGCTGCAGTACATGTTACATCATGGGTCAAAGCAGTCATTGCAGTACACAACTGGCCCGGGCTTTGGTCCGGGCGGCTTTGGAAGGAGTATATATATGGTATTTCAGGCAATTGCGCTGCTGTTTCTGGCCGCAGCCATTGTATTGGGTTTTGTGAGAAAGATTAATGTGGGTATCGTGTCGCTGGGCCTGGCATTTGTTCTTGGGATGATCGGCGGCGTGGATACCAAAGTGATATTTAACGGGTTTCCCAGTAAGCTGTTTATCACGCTTTTAGGCACCATGTTTTTCTTCTGTCTGCTGCAGGAGAACCATACGCTGGAGCTTTTGTCAAAGAAGATGGTGACCCTGGTGGGAACGCATGTTTATCTGATCCCGGTAATCATCTACGCTGTTTCCTACGGCCTGTCGGCGGCCGGGCCCGGGGCGATCTCGGTGCAGTCGGTAATGATCATATTCGCGGTTTCGTTGGCAGTCCAGATGGATACGTCACCTGTGCTCATGGCATGTATGGCCATCCTGGGGGCGGTGGGAGGGACTGCCTCGCCCATCGCATTATCCGGTATCATTGTGACGGACCTGACGGCCGAATTCGGTTTTTCCGGCATGGCGGCGCCGGTGTTTGCAGGCGTTACCGCTGCAAACCTCCTCTGCGCAGTACTGCTTTATGTGGCCTATAAGGGGTATAAGCTAAAATCAGATCATGCCGTATCTGCCTCGGACCTTCCTGCCTTTAACCGTCAGCAGAAAATGGGCATTGCAGCCATCCTTGTGCTGGTCATTGCGGTTGTAGGCTTTCAGTATGATGTGGGGCTGGTGTCATTTGCCCTGGCGCTGGCGCTGATCCTGATCGGGGCGGTGAATGAAAAGGCGGCCGTCCGGCTGGTTCCGTGGAGCGTGCTGATCCTGATCTGCGGTGTGAATGTGCTGATGAGCGTGAC
This sequence comes from Enterocloster citroniae, assembly GCF_040545455.1. Lineage (NCBI taxonomy): Bacteria > Bacillati > Bacillota > Clostridia > Lachnospirales > Lachnospiraceae > Enterocloster > Enterocloster citroniae. The sequence continues at coordinate 39,247 of NZ_JBEPLZ010000021.1, forward strand.
AAAGGAGATGGGCGGTATTGAGCTGCTTTCCAATCTGCTGGCCTCCATGATGAACCAGGTGACGGCCGCTCCTCTCATTGGTCTGACGGCCGGTATCATGTCCTGGTTCAGCTCTGCCAATGGTGTGGTGCTTCCCACTCTGATCCCCACGGTGCCGGATATTGTATCCAATGTGGGAGGCAGCACCAGTGTGCTGGAGATGGTCATGTCGATTGTGGGAGGGGCAACCGTGGCCGGGATCAGCCCTCTGTCCACGGGCGGAAGCCTGCTTCTGGCCTCTTATACCCAGGAGACGGATGCATCGGAAAAGGTGCAGCAATCTCTGTTTGCAAGACTGTTTGCCCTGTCGTTTTCAGCGGTTATGGTGATCGTCATATTCGCCCTTGCGGGGGGATTTAAGCTGTTCTGCTGATTAGGCCGCGAAGCGGGTGTACAGATGGAATACAGGCGGCGTACAAATAGCAAACAAATGGCGGAAAAAAATTTCAAACACGATCTAGGAGGATACATATGGACAGATTTGCATACGTGGGCTGCAGGACCACGAAGGAACGGGGCGCCAGGGGCAGAGGGATCCAGGTTTTCAAAATCCATGATTCAGGAAAATGGACCAGGCGCCGGACCGTGGGAGACCTGGTCAACCCATCCTACCTCTGCATGGACCGGACAGAACATTTTCTCTACACCATACATGGAGATTTCAGTGAGATCACCTCCTTTTCCATGGACAGGGAGACAGGGGAACTAACCCGGCTTAATACGGTATCTACCGGAGGAACCAACCCGGTTCACCTTTCGGTGGACGCATCCAACCGCTGGGTATTTGTGGCTAACCTGCAGACAGGGACCGTGGCGGTCATTCCCAGAATGGAGGACAGAACGCTGGGGGAACGGAAACATTTATATACGATCCCCGGTGTGAAGACGGGGGACGTGTCCCATCCCCATCAGGTGGCTCAGGATGAAACGGGCGCTTATCTCATCGTATCCTGCCAGGGACGTAAGGCAGGATTCGGACAGGTGGTGGTTTTCAGGATCCATTGGGAAACAGGAGAACTGGAGAAGACCTGCACGGTGCGCTCCCGTGAGATCGCGGAACCGAGACATTTTGTGATGTGTCCGGGCAACCGGTTTGGGTATGGAGTGAACGAGAAGGACTATTCAGTGACCTGTTATGAATTTGATGCCGCGCAGGGGCTGCTGACACCCAAACAGATCCTGCCTACCCTGCCGGACACCTATACCGGAGACGGCTGGGCCAGCGGTATTGTGATGGATCCCCTGGGAGAGTACGTGGTCGTATCCAACCGGAAGCATGACAGCCTGACCAGCTTTCGCATTGACCCTGAAACCGGCATGCTCACCTTTGCGGACTGCGTGAAAACCGGAGGACAGCAGCCCAGGTTTATCACCGTATCCACCGGGGATAACCGGATCCTTGCGGCCAATGAGCTGTCGGATACACTGGTGGAGTTTGAACTGGACAGGAGGAGCGGAAAGCTTATGCCGGTGGGGGATGTGATCCACACGGAGAGCCCGGTGTGCGTGATCTTCACCCGCCCATCATGACCGCCCGGTCACGTGAATTGCCGATGGATGCAGCGGTCTAATATAGAAATCCCCACAGTTTCAACATGGACTGCGGGGATTTTTGTTATGCTTTATGATTACAAATGACAATAATTCCGAAGCTTTCCCAGATCCTTGATCACAATCGACCGGTTGCCTGTCTCGATGATCCCCTCCCCCCGCATCTGGCCGCACATCTTAGCCACCTGGGCGCGGGAAATGTTGATGGACGCGGCAATTTCTTCCTGCGTCATGGAAATCCTGCCCTTTTCCCTGTATTCGGGCGTATCTGTAAAGAGATAGAGAAAATTGGCAAAGCGGGCCGTCAGATTGCTGATTCCCAGGTTCCCGGAATGGTAAGTTACCTGGCGCAGGACTTTTCCGTAATATAATACCAGGTCATAAGCAAATTCCGGGTCCTCCTCCAACATCTTTTTTAAGATATCCGCGTTAAAGGGGAGGACGTGGATATCGGTGACGCAGGAGATACTGACCACGGACTTTAGGGTTGGGATCACACAGTCCATTCCGATCAGGGTATTCTTTTTCATGAAATCAATAATGCGGTCATTACCGTCATAATTGGTCATATATACCTTGGCAATGCCGTCCGCCAGGTAGTACATCCAGTCGCTGGTATAGCACTGTCTGCACAGATCAGTTCCCTTTTTTACGTTCAGGGGAGGCGGGCAGTACCGTTCAAACATGTTCTTGTATTTAATAAAATCATCCTCGAAAACAAAACTGATGTTCCCCATGCTGATCCTCCCAGGCATCCATGTACAATATATATAACTAAAATAATATTATAACAAATAACAGTGTGCCATTCAAGTGAAAAATATATAATAAGACAGGAGAAAAATGTCTACATATAGACAATAATACACAAAAAACCTTCGCTCCCATGATAGAATATTTTCTTAGTTGGAGATATGATTGTCATATATTTAACTAGCAACTGCCTGTTGCTGGATGTACAAATATATGTTTGAAAGGAGGATTATAATGGGCAGCGAATTGACTCTGAAGATTAATGGGGAAACGTATGAGTTTACCATTGGGCGGAGGCTGGGCCAGATTCCGGAATCCGAGACACTTTTGGAGACTCTGCGGGAGAGGATTGGACTGACGGGAACCAAGATGTCCTGCGGACAGGGGGCATGCGGATGCTGTGCCGTACTCATGGACGGGAAAGCGGTGGCATCCTGCATCACGCTCACAGCGGAATGCGGCGGAAAAGAAATTGTTACGATTGAGGGCTTAAGCGATCCGGTGACAGGAGAACTGGACCCGATCCAGGAAGCATTTCTGTCCCACAGTGCATTCCAGTGCGGATTCTGCACGCCGGGCATTATCATTGCGGTAAAGTCCCTGTTAAATAAGAATCCCAACCCGACAGAGGAAGAGATAAAGGATGCCCTGTCGGGCAATTACTGCCGCTGCATCAGCCATTACCAGGTGATCGAAGCAGTGAAGTCTATTTTGTAAAGGAGGGAATAAGAATGTCTGAATACCGTCATATTGGAAAAGTGCGCCGCCGCCAGGATGGACGTGCGATCGTGACCGGAAAGGCTGTTTACTGTGATGATATAAAAATACCCAATGTCCTATACATGAAAGTATTGCGTTGCCCTTACCCTCATGCGGAGATTGTTTCCATTGATACCTCAAAGGCAGAGGCCATGCCCGGGGTGAAATCCGTCATGACCTACAAGAACGCGCCGGCATGGAAGACGGGCGTTCCCGCCCACCGTCCGGTGATGGATCAGCATCTGCGTTTTACAGGTGATGTGGTGGCAACGGTGAGCGCCGTGAGCAATGACATTGCGGAGGAAGCGCTGGAGCTGATCGAGGTGGAGTATAAGCAGCTGACTCCTGTATATGATGTGGAGGAGGCCATCAAGCCGGGTGCGCCTGAAGTGTACCGGGCAGAGGATAACATCGAATCCAAGGGGTACCACTACGAGAACAACTGTCTGCCTCCCGGCAGCTATTTTGAGGGAAATGATCCGCCATTTTATTATATCCGCGAGGGAGATGTGGAAAAGGGCTTTGAAGAAAGCGATGTGGTGGTGGAAGGCAAGGTTTCTTATGACAAGCCGTCCTTCCCGGGAGCACCCGAGGTTCCGTTTATCGCGGCCAGATGGGAAGATGATTCCCATGTAACCGTATGGGCGTCCTCGCAGGGACCGAACATGGTTGCCAAACCATTGGGACTGACCATTGGGGCACACATTTCCACCATCACCCCTAACGTGGGCGGAAGCTACGGCAACAAGGACAGCTTGAGCTATACCAGTATGCTTGTGGTAGCGGCATCAAAGGTGGCGGGAGCCGCCGTTAAATTCAACATGACAAAGGAAGAGCATCTTCTTACATATGAGCGCCGCCTCAGCAACAAGTTTATCGGCAAGATCGGAGTTAAGAAGGACGGCATGATCCATGCGATCAAGGGCGACTGGCTTGTGAGCACCGGCGTTGGCTCCGAGCTGACCCAGGGCCAGGTAGCGGAAGGCCTGGGCGAGCTGAACCTGGTTCTCAACCAGACACCTAACTGGGACGTGACCGCCAAGGTGGTGGTATCCAACCTGACCCCGGTGGGCATTGCCAGAGGATTTGGGGGACAGGAACTGAAATCCTGCGCCCTCCATCTGCTGAACCGGGCATTAAAGCAGATCGATATGGATCCTGTTACCGTCTTTAAGAAGAATTTCTGCAAGGCGGGGGACGAGTATTATTGGAGAACCGGACACAAATACAGCAATCCGGTGATCGACTACACCAAGTGCTTTGATGTGGCGGCGGAGAAATTCGGATGGTACCGGAAGTGGAAAGGATGGGGCAAGCCCACCAGAGTGGAAGGTAACAAGGCGTACGGCGTGGGCTTCAGCCTTCACAGCAGCGGTGATCCACAGAGTGACGAGACATTTGCATATGTGCGCCTGGAAAATGACCAGGTGACCGTACACTGCGTTATTTCGGAATGCGGCAACGGCGAGCGTCTGGCCATTGCAAAGGTGGCGGCAGAGGTGTTAAACGTTCCCATGGAAGCAGTTACTGTGGTGCAGGCCGACAACGGCACCAACCCGGCTGATTTCGGACTGGCCGGTTCCAGAGGAACCATCACTGGCGGCGCGGCAGTTGGAAGAGCGGCTGCAGAGGCCAGAAAGAAGCTGCTTGAGGAAGCGGCTCCCGTGATGGGATGCAGTCCCGAGGAACTGGATACAAAGGATATGATGATATTTAAGAAGGATGACCCGTCCAACCGGATTCCATGGCTGCGGATCTGTCCTCTGTATTATTCAATCACAGGTACAGGCGGGATCGAGGGAGATTTTAACCACAACAACTGTGTCATGATCTTTGTGGAAGTGGAAGTGGATCTGGATACTGGACTGGTAAAGGTAGTGGACGTACTGGGCGCATCCGATGTGGGACAGATCGTGAACCCCATCGAGCTGAAGATGCAGTTTGAAGGCGGCCTTGGATCTGCGGGTCTGGATACCGCGCAGCTGGAAGCGCATGTGCTGGATCCTGTGCTGGGACGTATCATGACTCACAACCTGATCGATTACAAGTGGAGGCCCTTTAATGAACTTCCCCATTTTGATACATCGATCCTGGAGTCCCAGTTCCCCACAGCCCACCCGTTCGGCGCCATTGGAATCGGTGAGATAACCGGAGCAGGAGGACCGCCGGCCGTACTGATGGCCATTGAGAACGCCATCGGAGGAGCGGAGATCAACGAGTATCCGGCAACGCCTGACCGGATTCTGAAAGCACTTGGAAAAGCTTAAGGGGAGGTGAATGGAATGAAAAAATTTAGTCATATCAATGCCGGTAGTTTTGAGGAAGCATCGGAGGCATTAAAATCATATGAAAAAGCCCAGCCGGTTGCCGGAGGTACGGATCTGATCGGAACCCTGAAACAGAACCTGCTGCCGGATTATCCGGAACTGCTTGTAAACCTGAAGGAGATTCCGGATACCGGATACATAAGAGACAATGGCGATACGGTTTCCATCGGCGCGCTGACAAAGCTCTGCGACATCGAGGAATCCGGCCTGCTTGCAGGCGGGCTGAACGCGGTCCGGGAAGCAGCCCGCAGCATCGCATCCCCAATTGTGAGGAATGCGGCAACCATGGGCGGAAACCTCTGCCAGGATGTGCGCTGCTGGTATTACCGTTATCCGGATAACATAGGCGGACGCCTGATGTGTGCAAGAAAGGGCGGAGAGGAATGCTACGCCATCCATGGAAGGAATCAGTACCATTCCGTCATGGGCGGCATGAAAGCAGGCATAACGCCGTGTTCCGCGGAATGTCCCGCGGGAACGGATATCCCGGCTTATATGCAGAAGATTAGAGAGGACAACTGGGACGGGGCAGCTGAAATTATCATGCAGGTGAACCCCATGCCCATGCTCACAGCCAGGGTATGCCCCCATACCTGCCAGACAAAATGCAACCAGTGCCAGCACGGGGATTCAGTCAGCATCCACTCCGTAGAGCGCGCTCTGGGAGATTACATTCTGGAACATGCATCCAGATTCTATCCGGCTCCCAGCCGGGAGACCGGTAAGAAGGTTGGTATCGTGGGAGCAGGCCCGGCAGGCCTGACAGCCGCATATTATCTGCGCAAGGCCGGACATCAGGTCACGGTTTATGAGAAGATGGAGGAAGCCGGCGGCGTCCTCATGTACGGAATACCGGAATACCGTCTGCCCAAGCATTATGTCCGCGACCTGGTGGCGGCCATAACGGGAATGGGAGTACAGTTTAAGTACAATACGGAAGTGGGCAAGGATATTGCCATGGAAACCATCAAACAGGATCACGATACCGTGTTCCTGGATACGGGAGCGTGGAAACAGCCGATCCTTGGTATTGAAGGCGAGCAGCTGACCCATTTCGGCCTCAATTTCCTGGTGGAAGTGAAGAAGTTCATGAGCAGGCAGATCGGGAAGGAAGTTCTTGTATGCGGCGGCGGAAATGTTGCCATGGACGTTGCTCTGACAGCCGTCCGCCTGGGCGCACAGAAGGTAAAGCTGGTGTGTCTGGAGCAGCGGGAGGAGATGCCTGCCACAGAGGAAGAGATCGCACGCGCGGAGGAAGAGGGTGTGGAGATTTATAACGGCTGGGGCCTGGAGCGCGTGGTGGAATCCGGTGACGGACAGGTAGCCGGACTGGAAGCCAAGAAATGCGTGTCCGTATTTGATGAGCATGGACATTTTAGCCCGGTCTATGATGACGCGCACAAGCAGATGTTCGCATCCGACTGTATCATCCTTGCAACCGGACAGCGTGTTGACCTGGACTTCCTGGGCGAGAAATACAAAGAGGAATTAAAGGATGCAAGGGGCCTGATCGAGGTTGGCGAACACAAGGATACAAGGGCGCCGGGCGTTTATGCAGGCGGCGATGCGGCCTCCGGTCCGTCTGTTGCCATCAAGGCGGTCCGTGATGGCGGCGTTGCGGCCAGAAGCATGAGCAGCTATATGGGGTTCCCGCTTCAGCCCAAAAAGGAGGAAGAAGGATTCCTGCGCCATGACAGCCTGGCCATTGAGATTCCAAAGGCTGCGGTGGAGAAGGATACGCCGGTAAATGAGCGCTGTCTGGAAAAAGAAGATTCAGAAAGCCTGACACAGGAGGAAGCAAAAGCCGAGGCAGGGCGCTGCATGAACTGCGGCTGCTATTCCGTAAATGCTTCCGACATGAGTCCGGTGCTGATCGCCCTCGGCGCAAAAATCCACACCACAAGACAGGTATTTGAGGCGGAAGATTTCTTCGGCGTGATGCATGCCGCAGACAAACTGGAGCCGGGAGAAATCGTGACTGAGATCACAATTCCCAAACAGGAAGGCTGGCGCACCGGCTATTTGAAGATGCGTCTGCGGGAGTCCATTGACTTTGCCGTGACCTCCCTTGCCTACGCATATAAGGAGGAGGACGGAGTCATCCGCGGCGCACGCCTGGCAGCGGGCGGAATAGCCCCTGTTCCGGTACGCCTGTTCAAGGTGGAGGAACTTCTCACAGGCAAGGCCGTCACCGAAGAACTGGCGGAGGAGGCGGCACAGCTGGCCTGCGCCGGCGCGGCGCCTCTTAAGGAAAACGCCTACAAGCTTCAGGAGATAAAGGTACAGATCAAGAGGTCCCTGGGACTGTAAGGCGGGTTGTACCGGACAAATAATATATAAGTGAAATGCTGCGGCAATATCCGGCTCCGGTTAGGAACCGGATATTGTAAGTGGCAAGTGGAAATATGGGGGAGGCGTTGTTTATGGAACAGACATTAAACTGCTGCATTTCTGAAAATGAGGATATCATAACGGTTGGAGCAGGGGTAACGCTTTCCGTCATGGCTGAATCAGAATTGCTGAAACGGGAGGCGAAACCGCTGTTTGACGCTGCGGTGATGCTGACCGGCAGAGGGAAGGAAGCATTGGAGGACACAGCGGTGGATACAGCGATGGAAACATCGGAGGACAAAGACACCGGTGTAAAGGCACCAACCATATGTGATGAAATTTTTCAGAATGTTAACTGTGGTTTCACAGGAAGCGCAGTGCCCTGTATCAAAGAAGGCGGTACGGAGTGCCATGCCCTCTGGGAAAAGGGATGCGCCTTTTCCGTGATGGGAGGCAAGGCGGTTGGAACAACATCCTGTGTATCCGCCTGCCCGGTTGGCATGGAGATACCGGCCGTACTGGAGCAGCTGCGGGACAAAGACGGTCTGGAGGCCCGGAGGATCATCATGAAGTATAATCCCATGCCGTCTGTTACCTGCCGGATGTGCGGACAATGTGAGGCTGCCTGTATCCGTTCAAAGCATGACCGGAGCGTGGGGATCAGCGGGGTCTTTCAGGCGATGGGGGATGATATCGCGGCCCATCCTGAGATATTTTACGCCGTTCCATCCGGTGACAGCGGGAAGCGGATCGCCGTCAAAGGATGCGGTCCGGCCGGGGCAGCTGCCGCTTTCTATCTGCGAAAGCTTGGAAACCGCGTATGGGTGTTTGAACAGCGGTCAGAGGAAGAACTCACAAAGGAACTTAAGAAAATGATTCCTGATTTCCCGGAAACGGAATTTAGCGGATATATCCGGGCGCTGTCCGGCATGGGGGTTGTATTCCGGTTCGGCGCGGACAGCGGGGAATGGGATGAGAATGAATTTGACCGTCTGGCAGAGGGGGCGTACATGTCTTGCAGCGCGCCGGAATTCCTGAGGGAGGTGCGCAGAGGCTATGAGACCGCCAACCGGATCAATCTGGACTTTGGCCTTAAATCATATATGAAACCTGGAAAAACATTTATTGGTTTTGATTGGGAAGCATTTGCCGGAAGGATGGACCAACGGATAGCCCCTATATCATCCGGGCTGGGGGATAGGGATTGCGGTACAGACTATGGTACAGACTGCGGTACAGACTGGGAAGCGGTCAGCACGGAAGCTGTCCGGTGTCTGAACTGCGGATGCTACGGAGTGAACAGATCCTGTACCCGGGCGATCCTGACCGCCCTGGATGCGCAGATAAGGACGAATAAAAGGAGCCGGCGGGCGCTGGATTTTTTCAGTGTGACCGATCCGGCCGGGCAGCTGGAACCTGGAGAGGTGATTCAGGCGTTTGAAATTCCAAAATCTGGGGATTACACCAGCGGATATCTGGAATTTGGTCATGGGTCCGGCGTGGCGTTTGCATATCTTGTGCAGCACGGGAAGATCAGGGATGCACGGATCGTATACAGCGGGATCGCACCTGTGCCGGTGCGCATGATCGAGACCGAAGCATTTCTTCGGGGGAAGGAAATAAACAGCGGGACAATGGAACAGGCAGCCGCTCTTGTATGCCGGGAAGTGATACTGACCGGTGATGGCCGGGATCAGGCGGATGAAATGAAAAAACTTCTGGTCCGTTCACTGGAGGGCAAGGAGATCTAATGGATGGGAAGCTTGGGGGATGGAAGTCATTTCCCGGAAAGGGGATAAAGGGATGAAACAAACAGGTGCGGTATTGCTGGCAGCCGGTCTTTCATCGAGGATGGGGGCATTTAAACCCATGCTTCCCTTTGGCGGGGATACTATTTCCCGTCAAGTGGTTTCCACGCTCCTTCAGCTGGGAGTGGACCCTGTGGTGGTGGTAACGGGATTCAGAGCAAATGAGCTGGAGGAGCATTTACGCCCGCTGGGCGTCCGGTTTGTGAGAAATGAGCGGTATAGGGAGACCCAGATGTTTGATTCTGTGAAGCTGGGGATGGAGGCAGCTGTCAGAGAGTGCGGACGCGTCATGGTCATGCCCATGGATATTCCGGCTGTCAGGCCGGACACCATTGCCGGTCTTTTAAACATGGACGCGGAGGTTGTATACCCTGTGTGCCGCGGTATTCCCGGCCATCCCCTGGTGATGGAACGCCGGATTGCCGCGGCGGTCTGCGGGGACAATGGGGACGGCGGTCTTTGGGAAGCTGTGAAGCGGACGAAGGCCGTCATATTGGAACTGGAGACAAAGGACGAAGGGATTTTAAAGGATGTGGACACACAGAGGGAATACCGGGATCTGATCCAGTGGAACCATGCCAGACAGAGTATTGGGAACCGGTAATGAAAATGAGGGAAGCTGATATGAGGATAATCTATTTGATACGTCACGGGAGAGTGGGATTTCCCAACGGAATTAAGAGGTGCATTGGGCGGACCGATTTACTGTTGGACGATTGGGGAAAACGCCAGGCAGAAGATTTGAGGGAGTATTTTAGTCTCCATCCGGTGAAACATATCTATTGCAGCCAGCTTACGCGTTCCATAGAAACCGCGCGGATCCTGGGGGGATGGAAAACGGACGGGCGGGATGGGAGCCGGATACCGGATGAGAATGGAGCGGACCGGATGGCAATACCGGTACGGATCGACCAGGACCTCCAGGAGCTTGATATGGGGGAGTGGGAAAATGTTCCCATGGCGGATCTGGATAAAACGCTGGAGCAGGAACCCGTAAAAGGGGAGAGACGAACCGAGGCGAAATCCAGGATGGAACGGGCGGTCACCAGGATCCTGAAGGAGACGGACGGGGATGTGGCGGTGGTTGCCCACGCAGGGATCAACTGCTGTTTTCTGGCCGGCATTACCGGGAGCCCGTTGGAGACATCGCGGGCCCTGTTCCAGCCATACGGAGGGATCAGCCGCATAGCGGTGCGGGAGCTTGAGAACGGCAGCTTTAATTACCAGCTACTGGAACTGGGAAGAATGCCAAGGCTGTATCCCACAGATGAGGAGTGTGCCGCAATGCTGGAACATTACAGGACCCCGGAGCCGGTCAGGAAACACTGCTGCAAAGTTGCATCCATAGCAGAAGTGCTGGGAAAGGTCCAGGAACAGATGGGAGTGTCCCTGGACCAGGGATTGATCCGCAGTGCATCCCTGCTTCACGATATCGCGCGGCACAGGGAGAACCATGCCCGGGAAGGAACCAGGATCCTGATGCGGGAAGGTTATCCCGCGGTTGCAGAGATCATCCGGCAGCACCATTGCCTGGAACAGGAGAAGATCAATGAGGCGGCTATCGTGTACCTGGCAGATAAGCTGGTAAAGGGAGACCGGACCGTGACCCTGGAAGAGCGGTTCCGGGACACGGAGCAAAAGTGCAGGGCCAGCCATGAAGCCTGGAATAACCATGAGATGCGAAGGGAGCAGGCCTTTCGGATCTTACGTATGATGGGAGCAGGCATGGACCGGTAAGACTGCTTTAGTTTTAATGAGGCTGCTGCCTTTGCGGTTGAAAAATCGTGAGGGCGGCGGCCTTTTCTTTACATGTTGTACAAAATTAGAGGAATAATATGATATAATATTACTGTCCGAGAGGTGAAAATGATGTTATGGTTTACGGACAAAAGGAGTGGATACAGTTGACGGAGAGCAGAACCTATATTGCCATTGATCTAAAAACCTTCTACGCTTCGGTAGAATGTATGGAGCGCGGCCTTGATCCCCTGACCACCAATCTGGTGGTGGCGGATACCAGCCGAACGGAGAAGACCATCTGCCTTGCGGTTTCTCCATCCCTAAAAGCTTATGGGATTCCCGGCCGGGCCAGATTATTTGAGGTGGTCCAAAAGGTAAGGGAAGTGAATGCCAAACGGAGGCGACAGGCCCCGGACCATGTGTTTTCCGGAAGTTCTGCGGATGACAGGGAGCTGAAGGCGGACGCCGCATTATCACTGGATTATATTGCCGCCCCGCATGAACCTGTATATGGATTACAGCACGAAGATCTACAACATTTACCTGAATTATATTGCCCCGGAGGACATCCACGTCTATTCCATTGATGAGGTTTTCATTGATGTGACAAGCTATCTGGGCACATACCGCCTCACGGCACGTGAACTTGCCAGGAAAATGATCCTGGATGTGCTAAAGGCCACCGGGATTACGGCCACGGCCGGGGTTGGGACGAATCTGTACCTTTGTAAGATCGCCATGGATATTGTGGCAAAGCGCATTGAGCCGGATGAAAACGGAGTCAGGATCGCTGAACTGGATGAACTGTCCTACCGGCGTATCCTGTGGACCCACCGGCCCCTTACGGATTTCTGGCGTGTGGGAAAGGGATATGCGAAAAAGCTGGAGGAACACGGCCTTTATACCATGGGCGATATTGCAAGATGTTCCCTGGGCAGACAGGGGGATTATTATAATGAGGATCTGCTGTACAAGCTGTTTGGGATCAATGCAGAGCTTCTCATTGACCATGCATGGGGATGGGAACCGTGCACCATTGCGGACATCAAGGCATATAAACCCCAGGAGAGCAGCATGGGTTCCGGCCAGGTGCTGCTGTGCCCGTACGGATTTGAAAAGGCCAGGCTGATCGTCCAGGAAATGACGGATCTTCTGGCCCTGGACCTGGTGGATAAAGGGATGGTGACGGACCAGATCGTGCTTACGGTTGGCTATGATATAGAGAATCTAACCCGGCCGGAGATACGCAGCCGGTATAAGGGACCCATTGTGACGGACCGATATGGACGCCGGATCCCGGGACATGCCCACGGATCAGAGAATCTGGGATGCAAAACCTCGTCCGCCAGGCTGATCATGGAAGCAGCCATGAGGCTGTACGACCGGATTGTGGACAGGGACCTGCTGGTCCGCCGGGTCAGCGTTGCCGCGGCCCATGTGGAGGAGGAGAGCGGTATCCGGGAACAGGAGACATTTGAACAGCTGGATCTGTTTACGGATTATGAGGCAATGGAAAAGCAGAGGGAACAGGAACGACAGGATCAGGAACGGGAGAAACGGATGCAGAAAGCAATGCTGGACATCAAGAAGAAATTTGGGAAAAATGCGATCCTTAAGGGCATGAACCTGGAGGAGGGCGCTACAACCATGAAGCGCAACAAGCAGATCGGAGGTCACAAGGCATGATACGCAAAGAAGAGGATGATCCCCAATGCTATGATGATATCATCAACCTGCCCCGCCATGTTTCCCTGTCAAGGCCTCAGATGGCGGTTTCGGACCGGGCGGCCCAGTTTTCCCCGTTTGCGGCCCTGACGGGATATGAATCCGCAGTAAAAGAGACGGCGCGGCTGACGGACAGAAGAATAGAGCTGAATGAGGATGAAAAGGAGACTTTGGACCAAAAGCTGCTGATCATTAAAGAATGTTTGAAGGGGCAGTTAAAAGAGCGCCCTTCTGTTTCAGTCACATATTTTGTTCCGGATGAGAAAAAGGAAGGAGGGCATTATGCCACGGTCACAGGCAGCATCAAACAGTTATCCGAATATAAAAACCTCCTTGTCCTGTGGGATGGGACCGGGATCCCTCTGAGTGATATAGCGGATATTGACGGGGAGATATTTTGGCCCATGGAGCGGTAATCGGTCCATGGAGCTTTTTATTTTGTCACATGAATGTCAAATCCGGGTGTTATTATAAAAATAACCGTGCTGCACTGTGCAGCTGCCGGCATTCGTAAAATAACAGGATATAAAACCATGGTTTGGTAAAGAATAAAACCATGTTTTAAGTGAAAGGATATATCCGAAAATAACAGCTTTGCCAGGAGAAATGGATGAGTAAAGGCATAAATAAAAGTACGGATAAAGGTGCGGATAAAAGAAAAAGAATAGGAATCACTGCGGCAGGTGTGGGGATCGTTCTGGCGGCAGGAGCGTTTATCTATATAAAAGCAGCAGCTCCCCCGGGCGAGGCATGGATCTCTTATAACAATCAAAGGGTGCTGGATTCCATTGAAAAACAGCTCCACGGGATGAAGATGGAAGAGATCAGGAAAAAGGAACCATATATTCTTGAAAAAAGCATCCGGGAAATCCAGGACGAAGCAGCCAAAGGAACGATCAGCTATGAAGAAATGACCGCGATCTGCCTCTATCGGATCCAGACCCTTGACCAGAAGGAAAAAGGGTATAATTCCGTAATTTCAGTGAATCCCCGTGCCATTGAGGATGCCAGGGAAAGGGACCGGGAGCGAAAGGATAACCCAAAGGCAGGTCGTGGTATGTACGGAATACCGGTCATGCTGAAAGATAACATGAATGCCTCTGACATGGCAACCACCGTAGGTACGGCTGCTTTTTCGGATTATTATCCCTCAGAGGATGCAGAATTGGTAAAGACCCTAAAAGAAAACGGGGCGGTGATTCTGGGAAAAAACAATCTGTCAGAGTTTTCCGGTTATGTATCCAGCGTTATGCCGGCCGGATACAGCGGCAATAAAGGGCAGACGATCAACCCGTTCGGGCCGTTAAAGCTGTCGGCTTCCGGTTCTAGCAGCGGCAGCGCCGTTGCGGTGACATGCAATCTGGCTCCGGTGTCCGTTGGAACGGAAACGGACGGCTCTGTTATAGCTCCGGCTGCCATGAACTCGGTTGTAGGGTTCAAACCTTCCAGAGGAAGTATCTCGTCAGAAGGCATTTTCCCGCTTATTATAAAAATCGATACCCCAGGGATCCTTGCCAAGTGTGTGGAGGATGCGGGGACCGCGTACAATGGCGCGGCCAACACCCCGGTTTCGCCGGATTATAGGCCGGATGCCTTAAAAGGAAAGACAATAGGCCTAATAAGATATGAATATAATGACAAAGAAAAACTGGATGAGTTAAAGAAAACACTTCAGGATATGGGAGTTCATGTGGTGGAACCGGAGTTAAATGAGAACGGGATCATTGTCTTTCACCATATTGCGCTTTCTTTTAAAAAGGATTTTGAAGATTATGCCCAGGCCTATCATTTTCCTATCCAAACGTTGGAAGAACTGATCGTGTTTAACCGGAATAATCCCCAGAGGAATATCAAATACGGACAAGATCTGCTGGAGGAAGCGGTAACGATTGAAAACGCGGATATGGACCGGATCAACGGATCCATACGGAATGCAGATGATGCCTTGTCAGCGGTGTTTGACCGGGACCGCCTGGATGGGCTTGTCTTTTTAAACAGTTCAGGGACCACGGCTCCGGCTGCTGCAGGCTATCCTGAGCTGACAGTACCGTTCGGGATCGGAACGGGAAATGCTCCCCAGGGCGCCACATTTGTGGCGGAATATGGGGAGGATCAAACATTGTTGGAGATGGGGTATTCCTTTGAGTGCTTTGCAGCGGGTAGGGTGGATCCTCTTGATCATTAAATCAGGAGATGGTTTATCTTTATAAGCAAGCATTCTGTTTTTCATATGCATGATGTGTAACATCACTGTAATATATCCTCAGCGGCCAAGGGGCGTGCGTCCTTGTCCGCTGAGAGAAGGAAAAATAATTTTTTAAAAAATAAATCGTACGTTCATATTGACAATACATCAGGTACCTGCTATATTTATGACAGGTACCTGATGTATTTTGCGTTTTGTGGACGGATTCCGGAGCATGGATGAAAAAAGCTTCAGCAATCCGTGTTTGAGAGGAGTTGATCAATATGGAACAGACAATACCACAAACGGTTTCCAGGGAAAGCCTGGGCGCTAAAGTCGGTCTTTTTTCCACCATCGGGAATGTTGTACTGTTTGTATGTAAGTATCTGGCGGGAACGCTGTGCGGGAATGTGGCGGTCCTGGCGGAAAGTTTTGACAATCTGATGGATTCTCTGAATTCTCTGCTGGTGATACTGGGATTTCACATGTCGGGACGGAAGGAAGATTATCTTCATCCATACGGGCACGGCAGGTGTGAATATGTCCTGGGGCTTATCATTGCCATCACCATCATTCTTACAGGAGCAGCCATGCTTCGGGAGTCCATCCTGTGGATCCTGTATCCGCCGGACCGTTCATTTCCGGCCGTGGTCTACGGGGTGTCGGCACTTTCCATCCTTGTAAAGTACGCCATGTCGCTCTACACCAGCCATATGAATAAGCAGCTGGATTCATCTGCGCTGAAAGCCTGCGAGCAGAACGAGGCGGCGGATATCCGTATGACACTTCTCACAGTGGGATCGGCTTGTCTGTATTCCCTGTCCGGATTTTCAGCGGATGGGGTCGTGGGGATCGTGATCAGCGGGCTGATCTTAAAGGATGGGCTGAAGTCATTTGCAGAGCACTTTGTACTGCTCCTTGGAGAAGGGGTCTCAGGGCAGCAGATGGCACAGATCCAGGCAATATTTGATTGTAAAAAGGATATGGTGACCCTGAAAAAGGCGGATCTGCACGACTACGGACCTGAAAGCAGGATCATTTCCCTTCAGGTCACAGTGAATCCGGTCTGTTCGCCTGTGGAGGTGAACACGTGCATGGACAGCATTTCGGAGGATATTAAGGCATTGGGACTGTGCCCGGCATTTTCGCTCAGTATGGAACAGATCCTGGTATGAGGGGGACCTGATATGAGCGGTCCCTGATATGACAGGCCCTTGGTATGACAGGCCTTAATATGGCAGGCCTTAATATGGCAGGCGGGAGAGGTAAGCTATGAATATCACTGCTTCAAAAGAAGACTATTTAAAGGCGATTCTGCATCTGAAAGAGAAAAACGGGTATGTGCGAGCCACGGATGTGGCAGAGGCCCTGTCGGTCAAAAAGCCCAGTGTATCCATTGCCTTTGGCAAACTGGCAGCGGATGATCTGATCACAGTCCACGAGAACCACCAGGTGGACCTGACAAAAGCCGGGTATGATATTGCGGCAAAGATCAACCACTCCTATGAGACTGTCAAACAGTTTCTGTGCAGCATCGGGGTTCCGGAGAAAGTGGCGGAACATGATGCGTGCAGGGTGGAACATTATCTTAGCCAGGAATCGGTGGTGAGTATCGGGGGACTGGTTGGAGAGAAGACAAAAAACAGGCAGGGAGAAGATACAGGACAAATAGATTCGGGGCAAAAAAGCGAAAAGCGAGGAGGAACGCAGTATGGAGAAAAACAATATGGAGGAAAATAATATGGAACAGAACAATGCGAATCAGAATAATACGGAACAGAATAATACGGAACAGAATGGTGGAAATCAGGATAATGCGAACCAGAACACCACCGCTCACAGCGGCATGGAACAGGAAAACAAGCACCTGTCAGAGCATTTCTTTCATATAGGTATGCTTTTACACCGTTACCAGACAGAAGCAGCACGGGAAAATGGCCCTATGGGAAGTCCGTATAAGGGACAGGGGAGGATACTGGCGATTTTAAAACTGAAACCGGAGATCAGCCACAGGGAGCTGTCCTATCTTTTGGGGATCAGCACCCAGTCCATGAGCGAACTGCTGCGGAAGCTGGAGAGCAAAGGGTATGTGAAACGGGTACCCTCGGAACAGGACAGGCGGAGCATGAATATTGTACTGACGGAAGAAGGAAAAAAGGCCGTGGACCAGGCCGGAGGGTTGGATGACCGCGACACGGAACGGCTCTTTGACTGCTTTAGCGAGGAAGAGAAGGAACAGTTTAAACAGTACCTGGAGCGCCTGGAACAGGCCATCATCGGGCAGCTGGATCCGGAGCACGCAAAGGAGTATACATTTGAAAGAATGAAGGAAATGCATGACTATATCCTTGCCCAAAATCCCAGGGAGCGCGTACGTTCCCATCATCATGCCCATGGCATGGGAATGGACGGATCCCCGAGGGGAGAACGGGCAACCCGGGGTGAGAGACAGGAAGGGCCGTTTCATGGAGAAGGACCCCAGGGACCCTTTTGCGGAGGCTTTGGGCGTGGTCCGGCGAATGATGAGGACGAGTTCAGGAGGAGATTTGGGAGACGGAGGTAGATGGGCCTCTGTCTGGAACAGACGGAACAAACGTATTATGTTGATCCGCAGTTAGGATATTTTTTATACGTCCGAAAGTACTGCCTGAGCGGTATTGGTTCCTCTGTGTCTTTCTGCCTCGCTCTCATCAGCCAGCCGCGTCAGCTTTTTAAGCACAACGCCCATGATCAGCACCGCTGCGCCAAATGCCGCCACATCCGCAATGGGCCCGGAGTAAAGCGCTCCCGTGACTCCCAACAGCTTTGGCAAAAGCAGGGTGAGGGGCACACTCAGGATAAAATCCCGGAGCAGGGACAGCACCATGGATAGGGCCGGTCTGCCGATGGACTGGAGGAAAATGCTGCATGCCTTCTGGAGGCAGCAGAGCACGATTCCGCTGAGGAAAATGCGGAAGGCCAGCACGGCGAACTCATTGTAAAGACCATCCTCGCTTCCGAACAGGCTGATGATCTGTATGGGAAATGCTTCAAAGCATACCAAGGAGACAAGCCCTACACAGAATTCGGCTATCATCATGGTACGGAAAATGCATTTTACCCGGTGCCATAGGCCTGCACCGTAGTTATATCCCACAATGGGCTGTGCTCCGGCGGCGATCCCCACCACAATGGAGATGACGATCTGAAACACCTTCATTACAATTCCCACCACAGTCAGGGGAATGTCGGAGCCGTATTTTGACTGTGCTCCGTAAAGCACCAGCACATTGTTCATCACCGCCATGATGACCACAATGGAGATCTGGGTGAGAAAGCTGCTGATCCCAAGGGGCAGGATATGTTTCAGGATCCCTGCACTTGGCAAAAAGCTTGTGGGTTTCAGCCGGAAGGATTTGGTCCCGGTAAGGTAGTAGACCGCCAGCAGGGCGGAGACGATCTGCCCGGCAATGGTAGCCAGCGCCGCCCCCTTCATGCCCCATCCCAGGATAAAGATGGCCACAGGGTCGAGGACCACGTTGATGATGCAGCCGACCAGGGTGGAACCCATGGCAAACTGCGGGCTGCCGTCCGCACGGATGATGGAATTCATGGAGTTGGCAAACATAAAAAAGGGAATACCCAGGATCAGACAGGAGAAATATTCCCTGGCATATTCTATATTGTTTACCGTTGCCCCGAATCCTGTGAGGATACTGTCACGAAACAGAGCGAACACCAGTGTCAGCAGGATTCCCGACACGGTGATCAGTCCGATGGCGTTGCCCACGCTCTTGTGGGCATTTTCCGCGTCCATGCGCCCCTGGCAGATGCTCAGGTAAGCCGCGCAGCCGTCACCTACCAGAAGGGAAATGGCAAGAGCGATAATGGTGATGGGGAATACCACATTGGTGGCGCCGTTTCCAAGGAATCCCACCCCGCGGCCGATGAAGATCTGATCCACAATGTTATACAGGGCGGATACCAGCAGCGACATGATACAGGAGATGGAGAAGCGGAGCATCAGTTTTCCGATGGATTCCTCCGCCATATATTGGTTTGCGTTTTGATTCATAATGACCTCCGTTTTAGTTGAATGCATAAATGATGGATAGATGAAAGCACAAAAAAGACTGCGGCTTCTGTGAATGACCTTCACGACAGAAGCTACAGCCATATTGCAGTATTTAATATACCAGATTTTTACAGGGGATGTAATAGGTTAATGTATACAATCTTTTCTATCATTTATATTGTGAACTTTTCTGGTTGCATATTCCTCAGTATGGTAAAATAAGACAGAAAATGTATCTACGTGGAAGCAGGAAAGTGAATTTAAGAGGAAGCATGGTGAAAAATGAAGCGGCAGGAGCAATTTGCGTATCTGGAAGAACGTTTGTGTCATTTATGTAATTATATTCAATATTGTAATTTCAAAAATTATACAGATATAAACAGGATATCGGAGGGATTTATTCGTAACATAATTAATATTGTATATGGATATAGTTGTAAAGATTTAAATAGCGTACGGTTGAATTATCCAGGGATAGACTTGGGCGATGACGCTGCCGGAACCGGTAACGGATCAACGGGTACTGGAGGAGCTGCTGCATTGCTTTAACAGGCCAGCCTTTACAACGGATTTTGAATATGAATGTCCGAAAATTATACCTGTACATGCAGGATAAAGCGTATATGGTAAAGGTAAATGATAAAGAAGCAATCTACATTGTAACAAATATGGGAGGTAAGGATGCAGGCAGGAGATAAGATATCCTTTGGAGATTATGAATGGCGCGTGCTTGACGTACAGGACAATACTGCATTGATCATAACTGAATATGTGATAGAGGAGCGGTCTTACCATGATGTCTACAAAGATATAACATGGGAGGAATGCTCCCTGCGAATATATCTTAACGGGGAATTTTATAATAAGTTCAGCGAAAGGGACCGGTCAAGGATCATTTCCATGCTGAATCAAAATATGGACAACCAGTGGTATGGCACAAAAGGCGGAGCAGACACATGGGACAGAATCTTTTTGTTAAGCCTTGAGGAGGCTGCGTGCAACTATTTTGGCGACAGCAGTTCAAAGCTTTATCACCCCGGAAAAAATCAAAGATACTGGTTTGAAAGAAAAGATATGAATAACAGCAGGCGGATCGCGCACCATCTTGAAAATGGACGGGGCTGGTGGTGGTGGCTCCGCTCACCTGGCCGTGTTGGCATAAAAGCGGCCTATATCTGGGGGACTGACGGCAATATAGGCATCCAGGGCAACAATATTTTAAAAGGCAATCTGGATGAGGGCAGGTGCAGAGGCGGTGTCCGTCCTGCTTTGCGGCTGATGCTGTAGGATGGAAGTAAATGTGTTGGCTGCGGCATGTGCGTTAAAGTGTGCGTTGCGCATAATTTGGTATTAAATAATAAAAAAGCGGAGACAGTATTGCAGGCAGGCTTACCCACACGGCAAAGAATATGCAGGATGTGTCCTATGTCGTGTTGGATCAGGAAAAGGACCGTATTGAGAAAATGGCGGTTAGCCTGTTTAAAAAGATAAAGCCCTTGGCGGATCTGTTAAACCCCATGGCAAGGAATCATGAGATAGATGACCACTTTTTCTTTTTTAACGCTCCCGCCGTGATCGTGATCCTGGCTAAGAATCAAACAAACGGTATACTTGCCGCGCAAAACATGGAATTTGTAGCGGAAGCACATGGACTTGGCGTACTGTACAGCGGATATTTTACAATGGCCGCCAATGCTTCACACAAAATCAAAAACGCAATGAGCGTACCCCGGGGGAAACGTGCAGCAATGACATTGGTCCTCGGTTATCCGGATGTGAGATTTTACCGTTCCGTACAGCGTGAGAAGTTAGATGTCACATATAAGTAGATGGTTTATGCGCTTGCGCGGTAATTTGCCGCGCAGGCGTATTTTCTTTTGTCATCTTCAATGGCTTTATACATTTTTCATAATCAATAATATTGACCACCAGGTCAATATATGCTATCCTATAAGAAATTGACCAATAGGTCAATAATTGAAAGGATGGGTTCCATGAAGCGGGAAGAAAAGAATCAGCAGACAAAGCGCCGGATTATGGACAGCGCATTGAAGGAATTTACGGAACAGGGATATGGGGGCAGTTCGGTGAACCATATCTGTGAGGGGGAAGGATTTTCAAAAGGAATTATTTTCCACTATTTCCAGACCAAGGATGAGCTGTATCTGGCCTGTGTGGAGGAATGTTTCCGAACGCTGACGGGATTTTTGCGGGAGGCGCTGATCCTCGACAATGAGCCGGTGCACCGGCAGCTCCAGGCATATTTTAATGCCAGGTTTGATTTCTTTCAGGCATTTCCCATGTACCAGAGGATATTTTGTGAGTCCGTCATCATGCCGCCCCGCCACCTGGAGGCAGCGGTACGGGAGCAAAAGGCTGAGTTTGACGCCCTGAATCTCTCCATATTGGAGCGGATCCTGGCGCCTCTTAGGCTGCGCCCGGGGATCTCCCGGGAAAAGGTGGTGGACCTCTTTGTCCAGTTCCAGGATTATGTGAATGTGCGATACCAGAATATGAGGGAACAGGACATTGATTTTAAGACACATGAGGAGGACTGCCGCAGGGCATTGGACGTATTGCTTTACGGTGTGGTGGAGCGAAAGGAAGTGGCGCAATGACCCGGGAAAACAAACCCCAGAAAAACAAACCCCAGAAAAACAAACCCCAGAAAAACAAACCCCAGGAATCCATATTGGGGGAGCTGAAACCCTCAAGGGCGATCACAAAGCTGGCGGTTCCTGCAACCCTGGCGCTGCTGGCCAAGGCGGTCTATAACATTGTGGACACAGCCTACATCGGTATGCTGGGATCGGATATCGCACTGGCTGCCGTGGGAGTGACTTTGCCGCTGCTGCTGATCATGGTATCGGTGGAGAATATCTTTGCAGCCGGAGCAGCGGTGCTGGCAGGACGCCAGCTGGGAGCGGGGGATAAGAATGGAGCCAACCGCACCGTTACATCCGTGGTGGGGATCTCTGTGGGGATTGGATTTTTCCTGTGTGTGGCGGGCATCATTTTCATGGAACCTCTGCTGCGATCCTTTGGGGCCTCCGAGGCCGTGCTGCCCCAGGCAAAGGACTATGCGTTCTGGATGTTTATCGCAGCCATTGCCAATCTTCCGGCCCAGAGCATGAACTGTGCGGCCAGGGCGGAATCCTCGGTCAAGATCTCATCCGTTGCAGTGATCACCGGGGCGGCCCTCAATGTTGTTCTGGACCCCATATTCATGTTTGAATGGGGCTTTGGGATGGGCGTGGGAGGCGCGTCCCTTGCCACCACGGTTTCCCAGTTTGTTACATTTTTCATTCTGGGATGGTTCTATATGAGCGGACGCTCTGTTATAAAGATCAAAAAGGAATTTTTCAGGCCCCATTGGAGGCTGATAGAAGCGGTTACTGTGATCGGGATTCCTACGGCTGTGATTCAGATCTGCCTTGCAGTCGCCACATCACTGACCAATATAGCCGCCAAGCCCATGGCGGATGCGGATCTGATCATTGCGGCGTACGGCGTGGTCCAGCGGCTGATCCTGATCGGCTGTTATGTGATCATGGGGTTTATGCAGGGATATCAGCCCGTGGCATCATTTTCCTTTGGCGCCAATAAGGAGGAACGGTTCCATGAGTGCGTCCGGTTTGCCCTGCGGGCTTCCCTGGTCCTTACGGTGTTGGTGGCCGGGGTCTACATACTTTTGGCTAGGCCGCTGATCATGCTGTTCAACCAAAATCCGGCGGTCATTGGTTACGGCGCAAAGCTGCTGATTTCCCAGGTGGCGCTCTATCCGGCTTTTGGACTTTGCTACATGATGACCATCACATTTCAGACCATCGGTGCATCCAGGTACGGACTGTTCCTGTCCGTGATAAGGCAGGGATTGTTCTATGTTCCCTTTATCCTGATTCTGCCCCGGGCATTGGGCGTGACGGGCATCTATCTGGCCCAGCCGGCCGCTGACATACTGACTATTCTGGTCTGCCTGTTCTCTGTCAGGCCCATGAAGCGGACCGCATCGGAGAATATGGCGGCTGCGGTGAACGGAACATCACCGGGAGGAAATCCCCCGGGTGGAAACAACCCATACAGAGGAGAAAATACATGAGAAAAACGGTCATAACCATCAGCCGGCAATATGGAAGCGGAGGCGGGGAAATCGGGGAGCAGCTCTCCGGGAACCTGGGCATTCCGCTGTATGATAAACAGCTTTTTATGGAGGCGGCCTGTCAAAGCGGCATCCACCGGGACTTTTTTGAGAATGCCGAAAAGCGGGGGCAGGACCGCTTTTCCTATATGTATGGTTCCGTGACAGCCGGGCATACCACCTTAAGCGACCGGATTTTCCTGGAACAGTCCAAAACCATCCGCAGGCTGGCAGAGGAGTCGCCGTGTATTATCGTGGGGCGGGGAGGCAATAAGATCCTCTGGGATCTTCCAGGGGCGCTTCACGTATTCATCTACGCAAGAGAAGCGTACAGAAAACGCCGTATTGTTGAATTATACGGCGTGCCGGAACCGGACGCGGACCGGCTGATCAGGCAGCTGGACAAAAAGAGAAAGTCCTATCTCCTCAATTATACGGAGCAGGTTTGGGGAGATCCCCGCAATTATCATCTGTGTATTGACAGCGGCTATACGGGGATTGAGAACGGGGTGAAGATCATTCAGGCGTTATATTTGGCGGATGAGAGTACCAAAATGTAAAAATATAGATTGGCTGAAGTCAGGGCGGGAAATCAGAAAAGATGATCCTGCCCTGAAACTTTTTCGCTCAAATAAGAATCTATAGATCAGATAGCAAATTACAAAACGGAGAGGGAAATGACCCATGAGACAGGATTTATATGACAGGATCGTGGACTATATTGTGGAAAACCAGGATAAGTTTTACCGTCTGGCCTACAGTTACGTCCACAACAAGGAGGATGCCCTGGATATTGTCCAGAGCGCGGTCTTAAAAGCGCTGGACCATTATCAGGCGCTGCGGGATGAAAATGCCGTTAGAACATGGTTTTACCGCATTCTTGTCAATGAGAGCATAGGGCTTATCAAACAGCGAAAGCGGGAAACCCTGACAGAGGATGGTATGGATGAGGATGTGCCTTATTACGAAACCGGCTATGATTCGGAGGATGATCTTTATGACCAGCTAAACTGTCTGGAAACGGATGTGCAGACCATTATTAAGCTGCGGTATTTTGAGGAACTGTCCCTGAAGGAAATTGCCTATGTCACTAAATCCAATCTGAATACGGTAAAAACAAAGCTATACCGTGGATTAAAACAGTTAAAGCAGAGTATCCAGGAGGTGGAGGTATGAGCCGGTTAGAAGATGCTAAGAAAAAATATGATAAGACCGAGATTCCAAAGGAACTTTCTAAACGGGTGCAGGCAGCGGTGGAAGAGTCCGGGGCCAGGAAGAGGGAACGGGAAAAAGTGGTGAGGATCCGCAGAAGAAAGGTACTTGCGGGAAAATGCGCCGGAGTGGCTGCCGGGCTGGCAATCGTGTTTACCACAGCTTTGAACACCAATACCGCGTTTGCAGATATGGCGGCCCGGCTTCCGGTGGTTGGAGGCGTTGCGCGGCTTCTCACCTTCCGTTCCTATGAAAAGGATGAGGGGGACTGGAAGATATCGGTGAAGATCCCCAGCGTGGAAATGATCGCTGCCGACACCAACGGGCTGGACGATTCCCTGAATCAGGAGATACACGAACTGTGCATCCGCTATGGGGAGGAGGCGCAGCAGCGGGCAATGGAATACAAGAAAGCATTTATGGAGACAGGGGGAACCGAGGAAGAGTGGGCGGCCCACAACATTGAGATCAATGTGTGGTATGAGATCAAATCCCAGACCGAAGATTACCTTTCCTTTGCAGTCATGGGGACTGAGAGCTGGACTTCTGCTTACAGTGAGGCCAGATATTACTCCATTGATCTGAAGAACGGAAAGCTTGCCACCCTTCAGACGCTTCTGGGAGACGAGTATGTCCGAAAAGCGGATGAGAGCATTCAAACTGCCATGAGGGAACGGCAGGAAACGGAGGGGATCGAATTTTGGGCACAGGATGAGGGGGGATTTTCCGGTATTGATGAGAACACAAAATTTTATGTCAATGAGAAGGGAAATCCGGTCATTGTGTTTGACAAGTATGAGATCGCTCCCGGAGCTTATGGGGCAATGGAGTTTGAGGTGGAAAGGTGAGAATAAGATCATGGAGGTTATGAAATTTATGAAGATCATAAAAATCATGAAAAGGAATATGGTGTGCGGACTTTATATTACAATGGCAGGAATGACAATGACTGCCTGTGGACAGATGACAGGGGCTGAGGTATCGGCAGAGATCCATACCGGGGAACTGCCGCAGGCCGGGGCAGGGGAGGAACATGTGTCAGGCTCAGACATCCGCTCCTACGAAGACAATTTCACTGTTCCAAAGTCCGATGTATCAGATTTTGCAAAAGAGATAAAAGCCGCAGTGGCATCAAAGGACCTGGACACATTAGCGTCCCTGGCCTCCTATCCCCTTTATATTGGATTCAAAGACGGCGGCATTTCCATTGATACCGCGCAGGAGCTGACCGCATTGGGGCGGGACCGTATTTTTACGCCGGAAATGCTGGAGTCAATAGAAGGTGCGGACGAGGAAGGAATGTCACCCAGTATGGCAGGTTTTTCCATGACAAAAGAAGGGATCCCAAACATTGTATTCGGAGTCAGCGAGGGGAGACTGGCTGTAAAGGGAATTAACTATTGAATGGCTGCTTTTGCTGCGTTTCCCAGCTGACCCATTTAACGTTAACGTTTTTATATGGTTGCTTGAATGCAGTAAAAACGCCCTGGTCTATATCATTGTTTGTGATCATATTCTTTTTTCTTAGGCATTAATAATCCTCCTTGACTGGAGGAATCCACTTACCAAGAGAATCATATCACATTCTGTGTAAGACTGAAATCGTCAATCACGAATTTAGTTGGTGAAACAAGAAGTTAATATTACATTTTAGGAAAAAATTTAAAAAACCTCTTGACTTGGAGTTGACTCCAACACTTATAATGACCATATCACAAGGAGGTAGATCCATGGAAATTCAGGAAAAAGAGGAATTTGAACAAGTCAACATGTTTGGCATCGGAACGCCTAATACTGGGTTTGCCCGCTATTTTACAGGAAACTCGTATTTGAACCCGCTGACAAAACCGGGAGAGTCATCTGTGTTTCTGGCAAATGTGACCTTTGAGCCGGGCTGCCGGAATAACTGGCACATACACCACGCAGATGAGGGCGGCGGCCAGATTCTGGTGTGCACGGCGGGAAGCGGCTGGTACCAGGAGGAGGGAAAGGATGCGGTCAGCCTGGAGCCGGGGACGGTGATCACAATTCCGGCAGAGGTAAAACACTGGCATGGTGCAAAAGCCGACTCCTGGTTCAGCCATATTGCAGTGGAGGTGCCGGGAACCAATACAGGTAATGAATGGTGTGAACCGGTTACTGACCGGGAATATGAAAAATTACCATAAAATATGTTTTTGGAAAGGAAAGGTGATCTATATGAATTCATTTGTTTATGACATCCCTACAAGAGTATACTTTGGCCCGGACCAGTTGGATAATCTGGGCAAAGAAGTATCTGCTTTTGGAAAGAAGGCCCTGTTGTGCTACGGCGGCGGTTCCATTAAGAAAAGCGGTCTCTATGACCGTGTGATGGCACAGTTAAAAGCAGCCGGAATGGAAGTGTTTGAGCTTTCCGGCATTGATCCCAATCCAAGGGTATCCTCCGTAAATGCAGGTGCGGATATCTGTAAAAAAGAAAAGATAGACGTGCTTTTGGCAGTGGGCGGGGGATCAGTCCTTGACTGTACCAAGTACATTGGTGCTGCAGCTTATTATGACGGGGATGGATGGGACATTCTCCTGGATAAGGTGCCGGTGGAACAATGCCTTCCTATTGTAACCGTGCTCACCTTGGCGGCAACCGGTTCTGAGATGGATTCCGGCGGTGTGATCAGCAATCCGGAAACAAAAGACAAGATCGGCCGCATGTTCCCGCCCATGCAGCCAAAGGTATCCTTCTTAGACCCCACGGAGACCTATTCTGTGAGCAAGTATCAGACAGCCTGCGGCTCCTCCGATATATTGTCTCATTTGCTGGAAATCTATTTTGTTCCGGAAGGCGGCAGCATGTATATGCTGGACTGCTTTATGGAAGGTATGATCAAAACAGTGATGAAGTATGCGCCCATTGCAATGGAACAGCCGGATCATTATGAGGCCAGGGCAAACCTGATGTGGACCAGTTCATGGGCGATCAATGGATTTGCCGGAGCATTGCAGAACTGTGAGTGGACCTGCCATCCTATTGAACATGAGCTGTCTGCTATCTATGACATCACCCATGGACTTGGACTGGCGATTGTAACACCCCGCTGGATGAGATATGTCCTGGATGTGACTACGGCCCACCGGTTCTATCAATACGGTGTGAATGTGTTTGGCATTGACCCATCCCTTCCGGAAATGGAGGTAGCCGAAAAGAGTATTGAGATGACAGCGGACTTCCTGTTTGGCAAGCTGGGCTTAGCCTCCACATTGACTGAGATCGGCATTGATGACAGCAATTTTGATATTATGGCTGAAAAAGCCTGCGGCGGAGGGATCCTTCAGGGATATAAACCTTTGAACCGTGAGGATATCAGAAAGATACTGACCATGTGCCTGTAAGGAGTATGCCATGACCATAGCAGAGGTTTGTAAAAAGTATGATATAACGGCTGACACATTGCGGTATTATGAGCGGATCGGCCTGATTCCCAGAGTACCCCGGACTTCCGGGGGAATCCGGGACTATGATGAAGAGTCCTGCGGATGGATCGAATTGATGAAATGTATGCGTAAGGCCGGTGTGGAGATTGAAGCCCTGATCGAATACGTGGCCCTGTTTAAACAGGGGGATGAAACCATTGACGCAAGAAAGGGGATCCTGATCGAGCAGCGCAGGCGCCTTGAGGAGCGCATGGCCGACATGCAGAGGTCTTTGGACACATTGAATCTCAAAATCCGGAAATATGAGCAGGGATTGATGAAAAAAGAACAGCTTCTCAAAGAAAAGCATAACGGTAAGAACTGTGAAGCATGAAACACAGCATTTCAGGGCAGAGAGACGAAGAAGGTTAGCAATGTAAGCATTGATTGGTAAAGCGCTTTAGCAATCTATATTGGATAGCCTTCCGCCCCTTGGAAAAATGATCCTGTATATGGATGCATTATTGTATTTATATTGGTAGTTTATGCCCCAATGCTGTTTTTTATCTGCAAGATTACACCTAAACAATTTCTGGACGCGATGCAGGAACCGCTGCTCATTGTTTTTAGTACCACTTCAAATATGGCAGTGCTTCCGTCTAATATGCGGGCTTCCGAGAAATTGGGATTGACACCGGAAGTCAGCAGCTTTCTGGTGCCCCTGGGCAACACCATCAATATGGCCGGTGCAGCCATGTACATGGCGATTGTTTCCAATTTTGTCGCACAGGCATATGGGATAACCCTGACAATGCCCCAACAGATACATATGCATATCTGAATAAAAATGATATTAGCTGAACACTTCGTAAACATCCGAGTGTTCAGCTTTTTTGCGCACCTTTCCACACTCACCATTACTGTCATAGAAGTATCATGAAAAAGTTAAAAATTGTAAAATACCCCTACCTTCCCCGCGGTATCTGTCTGTGTTAGGATAGTAAAAGACATACATTTTAATGTATATATACCAGTTGATGCCGATTGATGACAGGAGGAAGCAATCCATGAAAAACCATGGTGAATTAGAGGATAAGCTATACCGGTTTAGAAATTATTTATTGGAGGAAGAGCGCTCCGGTGCAACCATTGAGAAATACGGAAGAGATGTGCGGGCGTTTCTTTCATGGCTGCCTGACGGTGGGGAAATCTCAAAAGAGGTGGTGATCGGCTATAAACAGGCGATCATAGAGGGATACAAGACCACCAGCGCCAATAGTATGCTGGTGTCAGTGAACCGTTTTTTGGATTTTATTCAAAAAAAGGACTGCCAGGTAAAGCTGTTTAAAATACAGAGAAGCCCGTTCCGCAAAAAGGACAAGGAACTGACAAAAGAAGAGTACAACAGGCTGGCTCTGGCGGCAAAGGCGAAATCCAGCAGCCGTTTGTTCCTGATGATCCAGGCAATCTGCAGTACCGGCATCCGGGTCAGTGAACACCGGTTTATCACAAGGGAGGCATTGGAAAGGGGAAATGTTACCATTTACAACAAAGGCAAGGAGCGGGCGGTCTTTTTGCCAAAGAAGCTGAAAAAAAGCCTGATCCAATACTGCCGCCAGAATGGGATCCATTCAGGGCCTGTTTTTATTACTAAAAATGGGACTCCGGTCAACCGGTGCAATGTATGGGCGGAAATGAAAGCATTGTGCAAAACCGCAAGAGTCAGCCCTGAAAAAGTCTTTCCCCACAATCTGCGCCACCTGTTTGCAGTCACATATTACCGGATGCAGAAGGATATCGTGCATCTGGCCGATATATTAGGACATTCCAATATTGAGTATACCAGGATCTATACATTTACCAGTGAAGAAGAACATGCCCGTGTTTTATCAAGGATGTGCCTTCTAATATAAAAAGACCAGAACATAATATACATTATGTAATGGCCAATAAATGTGTTTTCCTAATCCTGTTTTTATTATGCATCTAAAACCTGTTTTTTTCAATACTTTTCCGGATTCCGGCCTCTTACTTTTCACTATTTTTTCCAAAACACATGAGCAGAGTTGAATTTGGATATGGCGAATGTTCCCCACGAAAGTGTTGCTCTGCTTTCAGTCGGAATTCTATTACATAATGTATATTATGTAATCTCTCATATGAGATGCTTCCTTTAGAAATACCCCATAATATAAATGATCGATCAGCAAAACTAGCGAAAGCTAGTGACGCAAAGCTACAGGGATTTCCCCTTTTAACAGGGATGTCAGCCAGCTGCAGGATTTAGTAAGCCGGCTGACGCATGCAGCATCGGCTTTTTATTTTGCCTGTTTGTCTAATCTGAGTATGTAAATCCAAGGATTCGGGACCGTGGGGCGGATGAGCTGAGCGTTCGGGAGGTACAGAGGAAAATGAAGCATGATAAAAACCAGTTTGTTGTCAATGTATTTACAAATGGGGCTGATCCGGAATGGGAAAGACGGGATACACAAGAGACTGACATGGATTATATAGAGTTTTGCCGGGAGGTATTCCGAATCCGGCAGAAGATGCAGCAAAACATCTCCCCAAAGGAGGAATAGAAATGAGCAAACAAAAGAAATGTTCAATTGGGTCTGTGATAGGCGGGATATTGTGTATGATCTTTATTCCTGTGATCGTTATAAACCTGACATTGATCATCAGTACCTACACAAAGCCGGGCGAGATGCCGGGGGTATTTGGAGTAAAACCGGCCATTGTCCTATCCGGTTCCATGGAGCCGGAGATTCTGACAGGGGATATGATATTTTTACATAAAACAGATCCGGACCTGCTTCAAACAGGGGACGTGATCTGTTATCTGGACTCCGGCCAGGCCATCACCCATAGGATCGTGGCGGTCCGGGAGGGGGAAGACGGTCAGGTGCGGTACATTACACAGGGCGATGGGAACAACACGGCAGACCGGAAAGCTGTGAGAGCGGACCAGGTGCAGGGAATCTGGCGGGGAGGAAAGATTACAGGACTGGGCAATGGGATCATGTTTATGCAGTCCACAACAGGAATGATCTTGTTTATGATATGCCCTCTTTGCCTGTTTATCCTGTGGGATATCTGGAGAAGAAGGGAGCTTGACAGGAAAGAGGCTAAGCATAGGGCTGATCTGGAGGCGGAATTGTACAGCTACAGGGCCAGGGAGAAGATGGGACAGGAAGAAAAAGAGCCTGGATTGTAAGTGAAAAACGAATGCACCGGCTGAATATCACAGGCACAGTGTGATAAAAGCTGTTATATAAGCCAGGAGTAATACCTGGGTGCAGTGCCTCAGACACATGGGAGCCGTGTCTGGGCGGTCATACATGGTTCCCAGTTTGAAATGAAAGAGAGGACAATACATATGAAAGAAAAATCTTATGTAGCGCGTCTTGGTGCATTAGCCTTGGTATTGACTCTGATGACAACCTGTCTGACAGGAGGGACATTGGCAAAGTTTGTAACCGAGGTAGAAGGGACGGCAACGGCAACGGTGGCGGCCTGGAATTTTGAGGCAGCTGGAAACGGAACCGAATTCACCGGAATCGATATGGGAAGAACCGCTTATGAGGGGGACACCATCAAAGATACAGTACTTGCTCCAGGGACAAAAGGATCATTTGATATTGTGCTAGACGGGTCAGGCAGTGAGGTTGGTATTGATTATAGTGTGACGATTACTGCGGCATCAGATGTGGACCTGCCGGATGATCTGATATTCAATGTAGGTGATACAACATATGATCTGGGGGGCGACATAACCGGAACAATTAATTATGCAGATGGAGCTGACGCCATGAAAAAGACCATTACCGTTAACTGGGAATGGGATTATGGCTCCGATGATACCGCGGCACGTAACGATAATGACTATGCCGGTAAGTCCTGGACACTGGATATTAAAGCTACCGGAACCCAGGTGGAACCGACATCCACAACAGCTTAACCACCCCCGCCTCCCTGTGCCGGAGGCAGGGTGTCTTAGCGCATTCAGCCTAAGAGAAAGAACGTGGCAAGCCGCCGCGTTTTTTCTCTTAGACCGAATATCAGCCGTGTCTGCCGGCAGAGGAGAGGGATTATGATCAAAAAACATCCGAACAGTTTTGTTCCTGAAAAGAAGGCAGGGGATCATAAATGGATCCCCGTACTGCTGTTATTTCTGCTTATGCTTTTGTCATCCTGTGCGGCTGGATATATTCTTGGCAGGTCTGCATTTCCGGGATCATCCGGTCAGAGGATTGATACGATACTCCTCACGCCTGACGGAACCGAAGGAGAGTCTGCAATACAGCAGATATTCCATTTGACCGGAAAGATCAATTATACCAATGGCCGGCCCTATGCACGGGGGCGGGTCCAGCTCCACAGTGAGCCCAGGGAAACGGTTACGGATGCGGCTGGAGGTTTTTCATTTTTCCATGTGGAAGGCGGAGAACATCAGGTCCGGATCTTAGACCCGGCAGGCAATGTCTTGGGAGAGCGGAGCATTGACCTTTTTGCGGCTCAGGCGGATTCGGGAGTCAATGTAAGCCTGAAGGAAAGCGGGAAGTACACCATAGAAGTTGCCGTGGATGTCAGGATGCTGGAAGTGGTGATTGAGCTGGATGAAGAGAACAGCACATTGTATATTGATCCGGAGAAACTGACCTACCTGACAGAGGACGGCCGTATAGTGACCCCCACAGGAGAAGCGCATAGAAGGGAGGGGACCCTTGTAACACCCGGAGGTGCAGTGGTCAGCGCAGACGGAACTGTGATTGCGCCGGCAAGCGAAGGTCCTTTGGGCATTGCTCTTCTGACCCCTGAAAATGAAGTGGTTTATCCGGATCAGGATCAATCACTGCCCGATGGGACCAGGATAATGGAAAACGGGAACATCATACTGCCGGGCGGAACGGTCATAGAGAGAAATAATAGTGGCACAGAAATCCTGACCCCGGACGGACAGCGTGGGCAGCCGGGAGCAGGCGGCGTTGTTATATCCGGGGATAATCAGGTGTCTCCCATTGGATCAGGTACAAAGGCACAAGGGGATCCGGATGAAAGCATATCAGGAAGCATATATGATGCAGATGGAAACGGGGAAAAGCCGGAAAAAAGGGAAGAACACGGCGAAGGAAACAATGGGGAAATGAATGGCGGCGGCGGAAGTAACGGAGCGGCGAGCGGAGACAGCAGTGGTGGAAATAACGGAAATACCAGCGGAGACAGCGGTGGTGGAAATAACGGAAATACCAACGGAGGAAGCAGCGGAAGTAACGGAGATACCAACGGGGGCAGCGGCGGCGGAAACAGCGGGGACACCAACGGAGATGGCGGAAACAGCGGAAACACCGGTG
The DNA here is from genome assembly GCF_040545455.1 of Enterocloster citroniae. NCBI lineage: Bacteria > Bacillati > Bacillota > Clostridia > Lachnospirales > Lachnospiraceae > Enterocloster > Enterocloster citroniae. The sequence continues at coordinate 72,613 of NZ_JBEPLZ010000021.1, forward strand.
ATCATGAAGATGAAGGACCGATCCCGAATTTTTATGTGAGCTGGACACAGGGCCAGGAAATCCAATTGTTTTCCGGTCCGGCCGGAGATGATCAGACTCTTTTGCCCGGGGTGGAGGGCAGCTATCCTTTTAAACTGGAAAATAAAAATGATTTTAATGTTACATGTAACCTGTCAATTCAGGAAGGAAGTATTCATATTCCCATGCGTTTCCGGATCGTAACCGAAGGGGACAAAAAGCCCCTTACCGGCTGGTGGGATACGCAGAAAGGCAGCGCTGTAAAAAGTGATACCCTGCGCCTGGGTGCAGGTGAGAGCCATTCCTATGTTCTGGAGTGGAAGTGGCCGTATGAGAGCGGAAATGATGGGATCGACACGGCGGCGGGCGAAGCAGGTGAGTCTTATAGGGTCAGGCTTAAAATATCAGCCCAGCAGGAAGCACCTTAATCTGAGGGCGGGAAAGGAGATGTCTGAATGGGATGCATGGGAAAATGTTTACGCACAGCGGTTTTGGCCTCATTGGTTATAGCAGTACTGCTGAACCTTTGCTTCTTTATACGGCCTGAGCTGTTTGGGTGGTCCCGGGCAGTCATTCTTTCCGGCAGTATGGAGCCGTCAATGTCAATCGGTGACCTGGTCATTGTTCAGCGTGAGAAGGAATACAGGGTGGGAGACATTGTTGTGTTTGACAGCGGAGGCTTGTCAGTCACTCATCGGATTTTGGAAAAGGCACAGGAAGGATTTGTGACAAAAGGGGATGCCAATAATGTTCCGGACAAGGAACTGCTTTCTGAAAATCATATCATAGGAAGGGTGGCTGTTGTGATTCCTATGGTTGGGAAGGCTGTACTATTTTTGAAAAATCCAGCAGGAATGATGTTGATCATGATGCTTGCCATATGGCTTATTTGGGGGGCGGATGTGGTCAGGATGGTTAAGGGGCCAGGAGGGGATCTATCAGAATGAGAAAACATTTGACAAAATCCAGAATTGTGGGATATGGTTTGCTGCTTGCCGCAGCAGGCATATCTGCCTGGTCTCTGTCCTATGCGCGGTTTACGGCACAGGCGGATGGAACGGCCGCCGCTTCTGTGGCAGCCTGGGGCAGCAGCAGCACTGCCATTGATATTCATGTAAACGGGCTGCGCCCTGGTAAAACGAAGGATTACATATTTTCAGTTACGAACATGGAAGATGGAGTGATAAGTGAAGTTGGGCAGGACTATTCCATCGGGGTGGAGACCACCGGCAATCTTCCTTTGGAATTTGCGCTCACCCCTGAGATCAGCAGCCCCGATCATGGCGGAACATTTGCGGAGACCGGAGAAAATGGAAAATTAACTTTAAATAACGGAATGGCGGTTGTAAAGGGCGGTTATCTGCCCCATTCTGTTTCTGTTATTCATACGTATACGCTGGCTGTTACATGGCCGGAGGAACAGACGGGCACTGAATATGCGGATGAGATTGATTTGGTGACACTGACGGTCAGCTCGGAACAGACCATTCCGGTTGAGCAGCAATAGGAGGCGTCTGAGATGAGGAAAATGGGCAGAAATGGGAAAAGAACGGTTCTGATATTGGCCATTGCTTTTATGCTCCTTCTGTTTCTGGCAGGAATAGCGGCTGCACGTTATATGAAAGAGGAGAGTCAAAGCGGTGTTGTAGAGGCACAGACATTTTACTTTGCCAGTGACCTGTTAAATGAAGACGAAGGCCTGGCTGTATATTTTATTGATCCTATGGCGGAATCCTTAACAATCCAGCTCTGTAATTTTGCGGATTCACAGCGAGTAACATCCGCGGATATTACGTATAGAGTGAGTGTGACAGGAGGCACTGTTAACGGCGATACTGCCGTGATAAGCGGGACAATGAATGCAGGTGAAAAGACTCCTGTGCCGCTTGTGGTTACGCCCACAACCAAACCTGAAAACAGTGGGGGACCATTGGAATTAGAAGAAATAAAGGTAGTTGCAGAATCAGAATCGCCTTATAAAAAGACGCTTACAGGCGTATTTAAAAGGCAGCTGGGTAACCAGTATGTGGTGGAGGATGAGGCTGGCCATATTGCAGCGGTGCTGACCATGGTCTGCGGGGATGGTGAAAAAGATATAAGGATCACATTGCCGTCAGGTGTGATACCGGATGAAGCTGACATCCGTATTAAGGATTATAAAGATGATCAATGTACGTTTCGTTCGCCCGGATATGGGATCTATTCATTGGTATTGCTGAAATCAGAGGACGATATAATAGTGTCGGGTCAGGGTTCATTTGCAGATGCCATTGATCTAAGCAGAACGGACGGGTGATGTCCGTGGTCAAATGAGTATAACAGTCATTTTTTTGCAGCGGAGGGAATGAGATGGATAGGAAAAGCCGGAAACATCAATTGAGGAGGCAAAGATACGATGGGCAGCGTATGCTGGCGTTGTGTCTTGCTTTATGCCTTATATTGAGCAATCTGAACTTTGGGTCCATGCTGGCATATGCGACAGAAGGAAATAAAAAATCCTTTGACATTGGCGGTGATGTGAAGGCAGTCCTGAAAGACGGCGTGCTGACCGTTAGAGGATATGGTGATACAAGAGATTTTACCGGAGATACCGCCCCCTTTTCGGAATATGCGGATGAAATCCATGCATTGGTCATTGAGGATGGGATCACCTATATCGGCGATTATTTATTCTATGGATTAGGTGGACTGCAGGGAGAGCTGATACTTCCTGAAAGCATTGTGGGGATCGGTGACTATGCGTTTTCAGGAGAAAGCCTGGACCGGGCACCGGGATTTACTGTGATCCGCAATGAATTTGAGGGAGGAGAGATCACAGAATGGAAAAAGGCAGAGCCGGAAGAAAGTGAACCTGTCCAACCGGCCACCCCATCTCAGGCAGAGGAAAAGGACCAGCCGGACCAGAAAGAGTCAGACCCTTCAGCGAAGGAAGAACTGGATCAAACCACGAATAAGGAACCGGATCAGGAAGAACCGGACCAGACCGCAGCGGATAAGCCGGATCAGGAAGAACCGGACCGGACCGCAGCGGATAAGCCGGATCAAGAAGAAACAGACCAGACCACGAAAGGTGAAACTAAAAAAGAGGAATCAAAGAAAGCAGAAACCCGGAAAGAGGAGCCGGACCAGGAGAAAACAGGGCAGGAAGAACCGGACCAGACAGAGCGGGACCAGACAGAGCCGGACCAGACAGAGCCGGAGAAGCTGTTTTCAGTCACTGCCAGGATAGAAAATTATCAGGTTCCCCGTGTGGGGGAGGGAATGGCGGAAGAAAATCCAGATATTTCAGGGGGAGGCGATTCCTCTGAAGGAAAATCAGACAGCGGCATAGAGAATGTTGATACAAATGGCGGCAGTTCAGACGCTGCCGGAGAAAACGCCGGTACAAGTGATGGTACTCCGGACAACTCCGGGGAAAACACCGATACCGGCAAAGGTAATTCAGACACTGGTGGAGATAATTCCGAAGACAATTCTAAAGACAATTCCGGAGATAATTCTGAAGATAACTCAGAAGACAACACCGAAGATAATTCTGAAGATAACTCAGAAGACAACACCGAAGATAATTCTGAAGACAACTCCGGCTCATCCGATACCGCCCCGGATTTACCGGGAGATGATTCTTCCCAGAACAGCAGCGGCAAGGAGCAGGATAATGGCTCATCCAAGGACGACAGCTCTGGCAATGAAACCAATTCCACGGCCGGGGATATAACAGGGACATCAGAAGATGATACGGTGAATCCTGATACGGGTAACCCTGACAAGGAGGATGGCCAAACCCAGGATTTTCCTTCCGGGATTGAGGCAGGAAAGGAAGATAAAGGGAGTAACACCAAAAAGGATTCCAATACCCATAAGGATAAAGATCCGGATTATGACATTGAATATATTTCACAGCAGAAGATAGAGAATCCGGAAACAATTTTCTATGAGGGACAGACCGGTATGGTCATCTGCTCTCCGGATAATGATACATTTATTGAAGCAGCGGAATGTGCCGGTTATCTGATGGCGGACAGTTATATTACAGTGGCCCTGGATGATGTGGCGGAAATGGAACTTCCGGCCCGTGAAGGTCAGATCTGTCTGCCGGAATGCCCGGAAGAAATAACGTCCCCATGGGATGATAATGCCCTTTTTTCCACAGAGTTTGCCGGGTGGACCTTGGCACCGGGGACAGGACCGGAGGAAGCATTGGCGCCCGGAGCGTATATGGATGTGGGAGAGGACGTTTATCTAAGCCTGTATTCCGCATGGAAGGCCATTGGAACATGCCAACTGGGTGTTAAGGCGGACCGGGAAGGGGAGCGCGCGGTCTACACCTTGATCAATAAGGATACAGAAGAAGCTGTAAAAAGCCTGGACGGATATGCCTTTTTGTATCAGTGGCAATGTTCTGAACAGGATGGGGATATCCGGGAGGATGGGGGATGGGAAGACATCACCGGCGCGGACTCTCCTGTATATGAGCGTCTGGTAGAAGCGGGAGATATCACAAAGCGGTTCCGCTGTGCGGTGACGCCCCTTCAGCTGGCCAGGACTTTTGGAGCAGAGAATCCTGATACACTGTACTCGGAACCTGCAAACGGTGTGGCCGTGCTTGAAACAGTCTATGTGGACCAGACCAATGGAAACGACAGTAATCCAGGCATAGAGAGCGCCCCGGTTAAAACAATTGAGGCGGCTGCTGCAAAATTAAAGCCCGCTGATGAGGGCGGAACTGCGGATAACAACCAGATTATTTTACTCCAAAATTATGACTATGACGCTGTGTCCCATTTTTTAAAGGATGTTCCGGTTCCTGTGACCATTAAAGGAACCACAAAGAATACTAAATTTTTCAGCACCACAGCAACAGCAACAAGTGAGTTCTATCTGTATGAAGATATCGCCTTTGAGTCATTGATCTTGGGGGACATGGGCCATATATACGGCAATGGATATAGTATACTCATTGGAGATGATGTTACGTGTAACGGATTGTATTTGTACGGAGCATCAAAAGACGGGACATTGACAGTCAAGCCGGGCAGAATTGAAGTCCGCAGTGGCCGGTTCAACAGGATTATCGGGTATATACGGAGTAAAACATCGTTTGACGCAAATGATAACGAGGCGGTTATCACAGTGGACGGAACCGCAGTTGTCAGCAGTATCGTAGCCGGAAGCGCCAGCGGGGAAATTAAGAATGGAAATGTGAGCGTCAATATTAAAGGAGGAACAGTAGCAAAACTGATCGGCGGATGCCAGGGTTACACTACTGTGAAAGCCCCCTATAGCGGTAATACAACGATAAATATTTCAGGCGGGTCTGTTACGGATGTCTATGGTGCTGGTTCGGGAAGGAACACAGCGATTCCAACCTATCAGGGAAAACTGGATATTCATGTAACGGGAGGAAATGTCGCAAATATCTATGGTTCCGGTTCCGCCGCATATGTGGTAAGCGGCGGAGAGCCGTCAGTGGTAAATATAGAGGTATCAGGGGGAACTGTGGGAAATATATATGCCGCAGGCATAGGCGGAGATTCGGAGGTGAGCGGCGGCAATGAAGAAAACGGTACCCCGGCATCTGAGTTTGGAAGCTTAACCGGACAAGCGAACATTACCATAGACAATGACGCTGTTATAACAGGCAGTATATATGCAAGCGGTAAAGGCTATATTGACAAAGAGTACGGCAAGGAAAACGCATATCTCAATGGGGAAGCCAATATCACGGTGTGCGGAGGCACGATCCGGGGCAATATCTACGGCGGAGGCCAAGGCGTCAGCAAGACAGGGTATGAAACATGTGCCCGTGTATGTGAGGATACCAAAGTAGCGGTTGAAATAAAGGACGGAGTTGTGGAAGGCTATATCTACGGGGGAGGAAAGACAGCCCAGGTCCGGGGGTCAACAAAAGTAATGATCAATGGGGGAACCGTCAAAGGAAATGTTTACGGAGGCGGGGAGGAAGGACTCACATATGGGAGGACTGCTGTACATATGACCAACGGGACGGTAAACGGCTCCATATATGGAGGGGCTCTGGGAAAGACAGATGACCGCTTTGTTTACGGAGGCTCCACCGTTAATATGGAAGGCGGATGGGTGCGGGGAAATATCTATGGAGGAAGCGAACTGAGTAATGACGGCAAAAGCGGAGTCCAGGACGAGACTTCCGCAGCCGGTCTTGTGTTTGTGAATCTGACAGGCGGTACGGTTACCGGAAAGGTCTTTGGCGGAGGATTTCAGGGGATTGTCAATGGATCCACTCATGTCCACATTGGATCAGGGGCCGTTGATAAATGTAATTATTATAAATCCCATGCAGACGAAAAGCCGGTTTTGGGTGCATCTGACCTGGTTGTGGGCGGTTCGGTCTATGCGGGAGGAGATTACGGAGGTGACGGCGCTGATCTGGACTATGACACTATAACAGTGAACGGTTTTTCCCATATTTATATTGACGGAACCGGATATGGCTTTAATGGGGCCGGTGCCGGAAAGATGGAGATAGGGGGAGGCGTGTTTGGCAGCGGTGCATCCTGTGATGCAGGTGACGTGCGTCTGGTAACGCTGGATCATTTTGGCACGGCTGCCCCTGACACGGGTCAGCCGGAGCAGGTTAGCGGCGCAGTCACGTCAATACAAAGAGCGGATCAGGTACGTCTGATCCAGTCCCATGTCCGGCTGGCCGGCCAGTCGGATGTTGCCAATTCCAATCAGACGGCCCTTTATTCATTAAACAGGATTGGAGACAAGGGGAATTTCGAGAACCTGGGTAAACTAGGGAACAGCCTGGTTTTAGAAGATGGAAGCACATTGGTATTGGATTCAGCATCCAACGGGGTGGCAAACCTGAAAAGTATGGATCAAACTGAGGATCATGCGGTGACTAAAGATACCCTTGCGGATATTCCCAATACAGTGGTCCTTGCCACAGGAACGGTATTTCGTATTTCCAGCACAGCCCAGGACGGCTCTGAGGAATACGGTGCTGTTACAGGATATTTTTATATGATCGCGGGAGATACGGCAGAGGCATATGCATTTGCCAGAGTAAAGACCTCAGACCTGAATCCATCGGATGGAGGGTTTGTAGTGCCCGGAGAAGATATGGAACTGGGGTACACCAATATAGGAACATTGTACCGCTACTGGAAAGTGGCCGGGGAAAATGCCAGCGCTACACGCCATGTGGTTCTGACTGCCCGGAATTTGGGGGATGCGGGTCAGGGCGAGGATGGATTTGCTGTTGCAGAAGGTACCATCGAGCTTCCTCCCATAGATGATACGCAGGATTCCAGATATGTTATCAGTGAGATTACGCTGTCGGATAAACTGGCTTTGGTGGATGCAGGGCTGGACCAGGAGACAGGGACATGGATTACATCAGGTGTGGATATTGATGAAACACAGGAAAAAGAGAGGATACAAAACACACCGGCAACCACTTTTGGGTTGATGATGCGGCAGGAGCTGGGAGACGGGGATGTGATGTCCAGAGTCATTTCCGATAAAACGGCGCTTAAGAACGGCAGTAACTCTGTTATTGGAAAGGATTGGGATTACACGGCGCCGGTCCAGGATAGTACAGGTATCCCCAAAATTGAATTTAATCTGACCTATTACAATGACGGCATCCGGGTAAGTCAGAACCTGGGAACTGTGACCGTGGTGGTGGAACGCTATGCGGGAAACAACCTGATGGAAGTGGTAACCTTGAATGTGGAGATCGTCACCAGAGCAAGTGCGCTGTCAGAACAGACCGTTGATCTCTATGCAACAGAGAGCGGAAGCTATACGGGAAGAATGGTGATCCCGGCGGATTCCAGCAGAAGCCTGAGCCTGGCCGGAATAAAGGTACCTGAAAGCGGGATTGCCTTAAAAGCAGTGAAAGCTGATCTGGAAGGTTATGATGTGGCAATTACATTGCAGCCTGTTCAGAGCCAGGGGTGGAATACTGCAAATCTGATGAGTGAACCATATGATCTGTACACATATGACAAATCATTGGGCGCGGTCTTTCTCGGCACCACGGACAGCCGGTATGAGGCGCCAATGGATTTTGTGCTATACAATAATGGTGATTTTACGCCTAAGGACACGGATGAGATTATTTTGACCCTGACGGACGGGGATGGAAATCAGGTGCCTGTCACACTGAATATACATTGGAAGGAATCCATTGTTTCGGCTATCGGGATGGCGCCAGGAAAACAATATAATGGCATGATGGATACCGGACCGGTGGTGATATCCCGGGAGAGTTCTGTTACAGCGGCCTTTACCCTTCAAAATCAGGATTCTGTCATTGGCGCTTCCGGCGTGTGGCTGGAGCTGCAGAATGGAGATGGATCAAAACATGAGCTGCCGGCCGGTACAAAGCTTACACTTCTGAGCGGAAGCCAATGCTATCTCTATACTGTAATGGGAACGGAACAGGACGGGAAAATCCCGCTGAATCATTTTACACAGATGTGGGAGAGCAATAAATTCACAGAAAACGTTGCCTCTAAAACCATTACAGTCATAGTATCATTTGACGGAACAAGCGGCCTGAAACCGGATGAATATAGTCTCAGACTGCGCAATGACACGGGAGCTGACTCCAAAGGAGGGGATTTTACAGTCAATAATTCAATGGCTGCAATAACACTGGGCAGCCAGGGCGGTTTTTCCAGAGGAGAACACAGCATAAGCATATCCGTTTCCGTACAGCAGGATGCACGTCTATCAGACAAAACCGCAGTGGTGCTCTCATCGCAGGCGGGGAAAGAGTTCCCCAAGGGGACCGTATTTATTTACGGAGACAAAAACTACTATCCAATTAATGGAAATGTGTACCTGATCCTGAATGAAAACCAGGACCAAACGGTTATTATGGATACGACCCATACAACGGGTTTATCTTTGGAAGGCAATCGTATGGAGGCTCAACTTTTCGCAGTAGGTATAAATGCCGGTAAAAGCCTTATCAGCAGTACCGGGGTATCCTATGAAGTAAAGGCTGATCCCGTATATAACCTTAGTGTGGAAGCAGACGAAAAAGAGGGACGTGTGGCTGCACCGGGAACAGTTATCCCATTTACGGTATCATATTTAATGGAATACGTGGAACAGCCCACAAAGATTCAGGTTGAGGTCAGGAAAAAAGAAAACGGTACATATATTGGAGTTGAAGGCTGGGAGATAAAGGGCAATACAAAAATCGACCCGGGAGAGAATCAAATGACAGAGGATAATGCTTCTGTTACAATTGCTGTTCCTCAAAATGCACAGGACGGGACCTATCGACTTATCTTTATTTTGGGAGATCAAAGCGCGTTGTATAATATAATCGTGCAAAAATAAAAACAAGAATTTACAATACATTAAAACAACTGCAAAAGAAGGGAACGCGCCGCATAGGATTGGTCCGGTCATGATAATGCTGGCCAAATGACATGAAAATGCCGGCCCGGTGAAACGATATGTATACAGATGACGGGCTATACCGTGTGATTTACGAATATTTTGAATCCAGAATCCTTTTTGCGGTATATAAATGCGGCGAATGTCTGCCGTCTATCCCGGAGACAGGGCGGTTTTTCCATATGAGTCCTGCCGCCGTTCATTCGGCCCTGGAACTGCTGGTGCGAAAGGGCCATATAAAAATGACCGGCAATCAGACAGCGGTGGTTACATATGCGGCTAAATCAGGCGATGTAAAGGAACATGCAGCAAAGTATTTTGCCCTCCGTGAAGAAGGGATCAAAGATATGATCCAATCGGCCCCGCTGCTTATGGGGCCATTGTGGCTGGAGGGACTTAGGAAAGGGACGCAGCAGGACTGGGATAAGATACGGAATGCCCTTGCCTTTCCCTCACTGGGGGTCATATCAGTATTGGTGGAACTTTACAGCCTGACTTTGGGAACGCTGAATAATAAGCTGATCCTGAACCTGTTTTGGGAAGAAATCCGCTATCTGCGTTTCCCATATCTTACGGATAAGCGGCTGGAAAACCAGGAACCGATGAACACGGGGATGTCCAATCATGAGATCATTGAGTTATTGAGGGAGATCTTTTTTGGCTCATACAAAGAATTGATGGATGACCTGTCCCGCTTTATCAGGGAGGAAGGAACTAAATATTTAATTGGCAGCAGCAGGATTCCCTTTCAGTGGAATATTTACCGCCGCAGGCCTCAGATCAAATATTCCCTTGCAGGCCATCTCATCTGGGAAGTGGTAAAAGGGGAATATCAGATTGGCACCTATCTTCCCTCCCTGCCCCAGATTGCCCAAAAGTATCATGTATCCGTGGCCACGGTACGGCGCACCCTGGAACTTTTGTCACAAATGGGAGTTACCCAGTCATTCCATGGAAAGGGAACCCTGGTGGTTATGAGAACAGCCAAACTGAATTTCGGGATGCCCGGTATCCTGGAAGGAATGAGCCTATATCTGGAAAGCCTTCAGATTTTTGCGCTGACGATACGTGATATTACAATGTATACCATTAAGGAATGTACGGCGGAGGAGCTGAAGCGCCTGACCGGAAAATTTACCCAACTCATTCAGGAAAAAAGAGTGCATCTATGTTTTGAAGCGTATTTTAAATGGATTGATCAGTATTGCCCTCTGGCAACCGTACGTGAATGCTATCATAAGCTGCAAAGACTGCTGACCTGGGGATACCCGGTGATGCTGTATCGGATCAGAAACCAAAACATTCAGGCGAGATATACAGGATTCGCAAAGGAGATAAGCACATTGCTGTGCGAAAACAGGCTGGAAGAGTTTTCGGATGCCTGGAGGCGGATCATGGAGCAGGAGGAACGGGAGGCCCGTAAATTCGTATCCGATGTGAAGCCGAGACCAATATCCCGCTGATAATTTGAATGATCATACCAAAGAAGGACCGTGCGCCATGCGCCGGTCCCTCTTTGCTTGCTGACCGAAATTATACGCCATACAATTCTCCGGTTCTCGCAATACAAAGTTAATGCTACAATATTGCTATGAAAATGCAGCAGAAAAGCGTCAGTTTATAATAGAGAGGGATATCAGCAACATGAATGAACGGTTGGAAAGATCCAGGAGCGCGGCTAAGGGCCAGGGCAGCCCAAGCCGGGGAAAACAGAGCGTGGGCGGAGAGCGGAAACCATACACATCTGGGAAACGGAAACGCCGCGGTAGAAAGCGGCAGAGATGTATCAGACGTATGATACAGGTTTTAGTGATTGCAGCAGTGGTTGTTTATTTGCTATTCAGCCTGAAATATAACAAAGTGTTTCTTCCTAATACCGTGATAGGGGGGATCTCTGTATCAGGGATGGATCTGGAGGAGGTCAAGTCAAAGATCACCGAAGGTATCAGCGGCTATGAACTGGTGGTGGAGGAGAGGGACGGAAAAGAGGAGCGTATCCTGGGCAGGGACATTGGTCTTGCACCGGTCTTTGACGGATGCCTGGAGACAATACTGGAATATCAGAATCCACTGTTATGGGGAATCCGATGCATTAAGGGGGAGGAGTACGGGCAGGATTATATGGTTTCCTTTGATAAAGGGAAGTTTGAACAGGAGGTTCTTAGTCTGGCATGCCTGAAGCCGGAGCAGACCAGGGAACCGGAGGACGCACACTTGGCCTATGTCAGCGGAGAGGGACTTCAGATCATTCCGGAGAAATATGGAAATTGTCCGGATCCTCAGCTGCTTTTGGAAGAGACAGAAAAAGCAGTTGCCGGTTTACAGCAACGGATCTCACTGGAACAGGCAGGCGTTTATAAAAGCCCGGAAATCCTGGAACATGATCCGGATCTTAAATCCAGGCTGGAGCGCTGGAAACCATATGCGGATACGGTTGTGACCTACCGGTTTGGAAGCCGCAGCGAGGTGTTGGATGGAACTGCCATTATGCGGTGGCTGTCCGATGACGAAAACGGAACAGTGGTGATAGACAGGTCAAAGGCAGAGGCATATGTCCAGGGGCTGGCAAAGAAGTACAATACAGCCTATAAAGCAAAGGAACTTAAGACCTCCTATGGTCCCACGGTGTCCATTACAAAAGGGCATTATGGCTGGATGATCGACCAACAGAAGGAAACAGATGAATTGACAGCAATCATCCTGTCCGGCAAAAGCCGGGAGCGGGAGCCAGTGTATCTTCAGACAGCGGCCAGCCATGACGGCCCTGATTACGGAACCACTTATGTGGAAATGAATCTTACAGCCCAGCATTTATACTATTATAAAGACGGAAGGCTGCTGGTCGAATCTGATTTTGTCTCCGGTAATGAGGCAAAGGGATGGAGCACTCCGGCAGGCGCTTACGATTTGACCTATAAGCAGAGAAATGCGGTTTTGAGAGGAAAGAATTACAATACGCCGGTCACATATTGGATGCCGTTTAACGGGAATATAGGAATGCATGACGGTTACTGGCGTTCCAGCTTTGGGGGGACGATCTATAAGAAAAATGGATCCCACGGCTGTATCAATCTTCCTCCGGCTGTTGCAAAAACCATATTTGAGAACATTGAAGCCGGAATCCCGGTGCTCTGCTATCACCTGGAAGGGACAGAGGAGGAAAAAACAACCAATATATCCTCCGGAAAAACATCCCCATCCGGCCAAAAAGAAGACACAAAGCCCACATCGGCGGATATGCCGACAGCCCAGGACGTTCAGATGCAGACAGGGGATGGGACAGGGAAGGGACAGGGGGATGAGACTGGGAAGGGACTGGGGAATGAGACTAGTAATGAGGCAGAGAATGGGGCAGTAGATGGGGCAGGAAATGAGGCGGGGAATGAGTCAGTGGAAAATGGGACCCCACAATCAAATTCCCAGACTTCAATCGAACCTGGCATAGGTTCGGGTATGGAATCCGGGCCGGATATAACCCCTGGTTCGGGTGTGGATGCCGGGATTGTTCCCGGTACCGGCAGCAAAATTGGGCCTGGCGGTGACGGTGAAGCAGCCATGGCAGGACCGGAAAACATAGGACCGGGGGCGGAAGAGAATACCGTCAGGACAGTGGCCCCCGGGCAGTAAAGCCAGGATTTGCTGCTGATATGTAAGGGATTGTTCTTTAGTTATATAAATACAGCATGATCCGGACCAAAATGCTGCAGGATAACCATGGGTTCCGCCAGGCCGTTGTTTGCAATCCGTACACCGTTATTGGCCCGCCGCCTGCTTACAAAGTATTCATCGGCTGTTTTGCTGCCGACTCTCATCATGTTTACAGCTTCGGCTTGATATGGGCCAAATGTTCCGTATCCCTGAATGATGATACAGCCATAGGCAGCCTGGTCTTTTAACAGTACCTCATGGCCGGGGATGACGGTTACTTCCTTTGCGGTTATGTATTCATTTCCATAGCATATCCACTTTTCAATCAGGCCGTCCTGCTCATGGGGAAGTTCTACGGACGGCCTGAAATATTTCAAGTACCTGATGCAGTTCCAAAGTGACATACTGGACACGCCGGTCCTTGTGCCCCAGGTGGAAGAACTGTCCGGCATGGGAGCTGCCTATGCTGCCGGATTCGGGCTTGGCATATATGGACAGGAAGTATTTGGCTGCCTGAAATATGATCGGTATGATGTGAAAATGGATGATCAGATGAGAGAAAAGATGCATCATGGCTGGCAGGAGGCTGTGGGCAGGGTGGTGTCGCGGTAAGGTAAGAGTAAATACTTCATAATTAAACAGTGAAGAATGACAGAGACGGTCATCCGTAACAGGAGGATCGTCTCCTTTAGATTTATCACAACATCAAGATATCACACCGAGACAGAATGCCGGATCAGGTAACGTTCAATTTCCATGTTTTCTTTTATGAGGAAATCCTTCAGCATTCTGACAAAGGTGGACATGTGAAGCAGGGGCTGCGCATCACGGTGGGTTATGATCTCCACGTTGAGCTTGTGATTTAAGTTCTTAATAGGAAATACATGCATTTTCATTTCGTTGGGCAGCATCCGGTTCATCTGGATCAGGCGGATCAGATGAAAACAGGGGGTGATGGTTGCGTAAAGCCCGGTCTGGCATAACTCAATGAGTATATCAAAATTACTGGCTGAAATAGGAATCTTTAATTCGATATCATATTTCATCAGGAACTGGCTGATGGCATAGGTAGTGGTGCTGGTATTATGGCCCTGAACAAACGGAACCTCTTTAAAAAGGCTTAAGTCAGCGCCTTTTGGAAATTCCGACATTCGGGTTTCATATGTATCGGGAAAGTAAGTGCGGAGCAGAGTATCTGATATGACCAGATACAGGGAATCTTCGCATACACCGGCTCTGTTGAACATTACATGCTGGCTTGTGTCCACACCCAGGAAGATATCCAATTTGTTGTTGATAAGCTGGAGTTCCAGACGCTTTGTATCATTAAGCTGTACCTGCACGTCTACATTGGGAAAGTCCTTTTGAAACTGCGGAATAAGCTTTGGTATAATGATTCCGCCCCTGGTGGAACTGACGCCAAAATTGATCGTGCCCCGCACCCCTTCGCTGATGTCGCACAGTTCATTGATCATACTGTCCTCCAGCGCCTGCATCCTTGAAAGGTATCTTAACATGGCATGGCCTTCCGGGGTCAGCTGCAGCCTTGGTTTTCTTTGGAAAAGTGTTACATGATACATCTCTTCCAGGCGTTTGATATGATCACTCAGGCACTGCTGGGTCACAAAAGCGCGTTCCGCAGCCCTGGAAAAATTCAGTTCCTCCGCTGCCAGCAGAAACATCTTAAATCCATTTGTCATGACGATTTCTCCCTTCTGATAACCAGAATAGCATATTGAGATGGAGTACACAAGAAATATCTTGTGTACTAGTGTCTATTTAACTGTTTTTCATTTATAAATGAATGAAATATAATAAATATGTAAATAAAACAGCGCTGTACAATAGATAATCTGGTCAGTTTTGATAAGTAGAGGAGAGGGATAATGGAAAAATGGAAATGTTCACGTGTAGATGATCCCCAAGAAGCATATTATGTAGGTCTTATGAATTCTTGTGGTTATCGGACGGAGGACCTGCGTAAACCGATCATTGGGATTGTCAATTCCTATACGGATGTGAATCCGGGCCACAAGCCGTTGGGGGAACTTGTTAAATATGTAAAAGAAGGTATTTGGTGCGCAGGCGGTGCCCCGGCTGAGTTTAATGTTCCGGCTCCCTGTGACGGGATGTCCCATGGGGAAGGAATGCATTACATATTGCCTCAAAGGGAGTTGATAGCCGGTTCCGTAGAGGCGATGGTCAATGCAAATTCCTTTGATGGCCTGGTGTTTTTGTGCTCGTGTGATAAGATCGTCCCAGGTATGCTGATGGCTGCCGCTTCCCTGAATAAACCCTGTATGTTCCTTACCGCCGGCTCCATGCTGCCTTACGAGGGGGAGGAGAGGACATACGTAACCCCTGATCTGAAGGAGTCCATCGGTGAGAGAAATGTGGGTTCCATATCAGAGGATACATTTACTGTATTGAAGGAAAATATATGTTTTTCCTGCGGGACCTGTTCCATGTATGGAACCGCCAATACAATGGGGGTATTTTCAGAAGTCATTGGTCTGGCACCCATGGATTCCACCACAATGCTGTACTGTTCTGCGGCAAAATATAAACAGGCCAGGGATGTGGGGGAACGGATCGTGGCATTGACAAAAGAAGGAGTGACATTTTCCCACATTGTAACGGAGAATTCCCTGATCAATGGTCTGCGCCATATATCGGCAACCGGCGGTTCCAGCAATGCGCAGCTTCATGTGTGTGCAATTGCCAAAACCATGGATCTGAACCTGGATATGAAACGGTTTGATGAGATACAAAAGGATGTGCCGTGTATAGCAAAGTTTAAGCCTTCATCCCAATATAGCATTTACGATTATTATAAAGCCGGCGGTGTGGGGGCAACCTTAAAGAGTATAAAGGATTACCTGAATTTAGACGAAAAGCTTGCCACGGGAGGTACTTTAAAAGAGTATCTGGATAAATTCAACAGGAAGGTGGATAAAGCGATCATTCACGATGCTGATGATCCGCTGTATCCTGATGGATGCTTTGCCGTCCTTACAGGAAACCTTGCTCCTAAAGGATGTGTGGTAAAGAAAAGCGGTGTGGAGCCGTCCATGTTTTTTCACAGGGGACCGGCGGTATGCTTTGATTCAGAGGAGGATCTAAGGGATTATATGGTCCATAAGACCATCCGGCCGGGGAGCGTTCTTGTGATCCGCTACGAGGGCCCTAAAGGCGGGCCGGGAATGCGGGAACTTTCCATACCGGCGGCCATGCTGGTGGGAATGGGGCTTCACACATCAGTGGCAATGATAACGGATGGAAGATTTTCCGGTGCGACCAGGGGGCCGTGTGTGGGCCACATCACACCGGAGGCATGGGAAGGAGGCCCCATTGCTGCAGTTGAAGACGGGGATATCATAACCATTGACCTGGATAACAGATCCATCAATGTGGAGCTTACACAGGAAGAGATCAGTGACCGGCTTAAGCGTGTAAGGAGGCCTGATCATCCGGCAAAAGGGGTTGTAAAGGCATTCCGCTCCATGGTTTCAGGAGCGGATGAAGGAGCGGTATGGTTATATAGGGAAAAATAAAATAATGGGAGGGGTTTACCGTGCAAACAATGATAGTATTTTTATTAGGGCTGGCAGTTATGCTGTTTCTGATGATCAAGACCAAACTTGGTCCGTTTATGAGCATGCTTTTAGGAGGCCTGATCATTGGTATGGGCTGTGGTGTCGGATCATCAGAAACGATCAATGCATTGACAGGAGGTTTTGGAAATACATGTAAAAGCATAGGTCTTGTCATCATATTTGGGACCATCCTTGGGACCTATCTGGAGAAATCCAATTCATGCCAGAGAATTGCGACCTCACTTCTAAAGGTTACAGGTGAAAAGAACGCCAGCGTTGCACTGGCAGCAACAGGATATCTTGTATCAATTCCTGTATTCTCAGATGTTGCACTTATTATGCTGTCGCCAATCATCAAGGCAGTTTCAAAAAAGACTGGGAAGGTGCTCTGTGTCTTTGCCACACTGACAGCCTGTGCCCTTTTATGTACCAATGCTTATGTTGCCCCAACGCCTGCGCCCCTGGCTGTGGCAGCGGTCATCGGACTGGATGTGGGGACATCCATTGCATACGGTTTGGTGGTAGCTGCAATATCCACAGTAACAGCCGGATTGTTCTGCATGCTGTTTTTGGATAAGAAGCCTGCCGGCTATTTTACCAGCACAGATGACACGGGTAAGAAGGAGGCGGTGGCAGCCAGTGTGGAAGAATCACAGATGCCGTCATTTATAGAGGCGATTCTGCCAATCCTGATTCCGATCATCTTGATCGTAGTAAATTCAATCTGCGGGATGGCTTTGGCGAAGGAATCACCGGTGCTTGCCTTTACCGGTTTTGTAGGGGATAAGAATATCGCACTAGTGATCGGCATTATCTCAGCGATCCTTCTCCTGAAGAAAAAACTTCCTGAAGGAGAGACCTTTGGAGCAATTGGGGACGCGCTAAAAACAGCCGGCCCAGTTATCTTCATCACGGCAGCCGGCGGTGCATTGGCAAAGGTGGTGGATGCCACAGGGGCGGGACAGATGTTCGCAGATGCGCTGGCGGCAAGCTTTTTACCAGTGATCCTGATTCCGTTTCTGATCACTGCATTGTCTAAATTTGCCCAGGGTTCTGGTTCGGTAGCAGCCCTGCTGGGCGCTTCCCTCTCCATTCCTTTGATCGAAGCAGGGCTTATGAGCCCGATCGCAGCATTTATATCGATCTCAGCCGGTTCTCATTGCGGCTCCCATGTGAATAACAGCTTTTTCTGGGTGTTTGCTGAATTCTTTGGCTATGATACAAAGACAACCCTTAAGACCCTTTGCGTTGCCCAGAACGTGGTGCTGGCAGGTACCGGACTGCTTTGTGCCTGGGTGATCAGTGTGATTTAAAACTTGATGGAGGTAAAAAAGATGAGTAATTTTCAATTTAAGGGAGTGATCCCGCCGATGGTTACACCTTTTAAGGAAAATGGGGATGTGGACTATGATGCATTTGTACACAATATTGAAAAATGGAACAATACGGGGTTAACCGGTTATCTGGTATTAGGCTCCAACAGTGAAACCTGTTATTTAAACAGGCAGGAGAAGGAAGAACTGATACGGCTGACAGTAGAACATGCAGCAGACGATAAATTTGTTATGGCAGGGACCGGACTGGAATCCATACGCCAGACGATTGAACTTACTAACCGTGCAGCCAGCCTGGGGGCGAAGAGCGCTCTGATCCTTACCCCCTGCTTTTTCGGAAGCAGTATGGACAGCAATGCACTGATCGATTATTTTACCCAGGTGGCGGACCACGTGGATATCCCTGTACTGTTGTACAATGTTCCTAAGTTTACACACGTAAATATTGAGGCGGATGCGGTACAGAAACTTGCATCTCATCCCAACATTCTTGGAATGAAGGACAGTTCGGGAAATGTACTTCAGCTGGCTGCTTATAAAAGAGTGACACCGGATTCATTTAACGTAATGGTGGGCACTGCCGGCGCATGGTATCCGGCATTGACTCTGGGAATAAAGGCAGGTGTCCACGCGTTGGCCAATTGCTGCCCGGACGAATGTGTTAAGATCCAGGAACTGTTTGACGGGGGAGACTGGGAAGGGGCCAGGGATCTCTATCAGAGGATGTTCCCGGTCAACGGCGCGGTGACAGGTACATATGGCATTGCCGGACTTAAATATGGCTGTGACCTGATGGGATATAAGGGAGGTCATGTAAGAAGACCTCTCCAGTCCTTAACAGATGAAAAGAAGACAGCACTGAGGAATATCTTTGAATCAGCGGGGCTGCTGTAGAGAGCGACAACCGGAGGCTGTAATCCTATAGATGAATCAGCGGCAATAAAGCTTGAGGATAAGGCTACAATTAAATTCTCTAACCCGGGAACCCAGCCCATGCCCCTTGACAGCCGGCATCATCTTTGTTATATTCGGATACGAACATAAAGGAATGGCGTCAGCTGGAACAGGGAGTACAATTGGATGAAAAAGAAGAGCGGACATATCATAAAAGAAGTGTATCCTGATTCGATCGCAGAGGAGATGGAGATTGAACCGGGAGATACACTACTTTTGATTAATAATGAGGAAATAGAGGACGTATTTGACTACAGGTACATGATCAAAGATGAGTATGTTGAGGTGGTCATCCGAAAACCGGACGGAGAGGAGTGGCTTCTGGAGATCGACAAGGAGTATGATGATGACCTGGGCGTGGAGTTTGAGAATAGCCTGATGAGTGATTACCGTTCTTGCAGCAATCAATGCATTTTCTGTTTCATTGACCAGATGCCGCCCGGAATGCGGGATACATTGTATTTTAAGGATGATGATTCCCGTCTATCTTTTCTGCAGGGCAACTATATCACCCTGACCAATATGAAGGAGAAGGACATAGAGCGGATTATACGGATGCAGTTGGCACCCATTAATATTTCTGTCCAGACGACAAATCCGGAGCTTAGATGCAAGATGCTCCATAACCGCTTTGCAGGGGAAAAATTGAAATATCTGAAAATGCTGTACGATGGCCATGTGGAGATGAACGGGCAGATTGTGTGCTGCAAAGGTGTAAATGACGGATCGGAGCTGGAGCGCTCCATCCGTGACCTGGCTGAATATCTTCCGTTTTTAAGAAGCGTTTCCGTGGTTCCGGCAGGTATCACAAAATATAGGGAGGGATTATTTCCCATTGGGCTGTACACCAAGGAGGAGGCAGGGGAGATCATTGATCTGATAGAAAGCTTCCAGGAGGGGTATTACCGGCAGTATGGGCTTCACTTTATCCATGCCAGTGACGAGTGGTATATAACAGCAGAAAGGGAGTTTCCGGAGGAAGACCGGTATGACGGCTATATCCAGCTGGAGAATGGCGTTGGCATGATGCGTTTGTTCATCAATGAGTTCCGGGAAGCCCTAAGTGATGTTACAGGGAGTTCGGAATACAGCGCCCTTAAAGGGGCGGTAAGCCGTACCCTGACCATTGCAACCGGAAAGCTGACATACCCCACCATTTGTGAGTTTGCAGCTCAGCTCATGGAGGCATTTCCAATGCTTACCATCCATGTTTTCTCTATCCGCAATGATTTCTTTGGGGAAACCATAACGGTGTCCGGTCTGATCACAGGGCAGGATCTGATCAAGCAGCTGAAAGAGCGCAAGGACAGGGGAGAGTATCTGGGAGATGTGCTGCAGATCCCCTCCAACATGCTTCGGATGGGGGAACAGGTTTTCTTAGACGACCTGACTGTGGAGGATGTGGAGCGGGAACTGGGGATGAACGTTGTGGCAGTGGAATCAGGAGGACGAGAGTTCATTGAAGCTGTTCTGGACCCTGAGTACAGGATGGAGCGAAAAAACGATAATTTTGTTTATATTCAGGCATATGATAGGGAGAAGGAGAGACGTTAAGAATTAAAGAAATCGGCGGAAAAAAGCCTCCAGTTCCATGGCGGCCAGATCCTCATCCTCCCCCTCAATATTAATAGTGACAGTATCCCCCTGTTTGATCGACATGGCCATGACCTTGACGGGTCTGGCCATATCTGTTTCTGTGGAGCTTTTTATGATGGATATGAAACTGTTATATTTGTTGGCTTCCTGAGCCAGAAGCGCGGCAGGGATGGCATGGATCCCATGGGCTGCTTTGATCGTATAGGAAAATTGTTTCATATCGGATATACCTTTCCATTAAAACAGATCATTTAAAACAGATCACATAAAGCAAATCCAGGAGTCCAGCCGCTTTAAAAGACTTATGACGCTATGGGCAGCCAGCTTACTGGAGTGGACATTGGAAGAGGGGGCGGCGGATATCTGGATCCTTGCATGGCCAAATTCCCCCTTAAGGTCAATGGTATGCCTGTTGGAGTGAAGATCGGGGTTGGCGGCAACGGTTACGGAAAGATTGTCGGCACCCACAGTGGCAAGACCTACCGCTACTGCAACATTTACATTTTGTGGAAATACCTCAATTGCCTCAACTGCATTGCCGGAAAAGACCAGCTGGGTTTCGTGGTCAGGGAGGATGCGGCCCGCTAGACAGGGAGCGTCCGCCAGCGCCTGGGGAGGTTTTTCCGTGTGTATGGATACGGATAATTCCCGGTCCAGGGCAGCTGCTCCCATGAGATCAAATCCACCCACAGCTCCTGAGGGCAGGTATACATGGGTCCCATGTGTTTCGGCCATTTGGCGGATATGATCCATATACGCCCGATGGGAAAACACTCCCACAGAGAGGGGAATCACATCCACCTGGTTTTTGACCGCTGGTTCTAAAAGCTCTTTCAGTGCAGCGGCTCCGGCTGCTTCGATCATGAGATCAGGTTTGTCAAGAAACATCATTTCACTGGTAAGGTAAGCGGCACAGCCGAATGTCTCTGAGCATGCGGCTGTCAGCTTTGGCTGGTCCGTGTAGATTCCGCAGAGCGTGTAGTTTCCGGCCTGTCCGGCTTTAATACCGGCGGCGATCTCATGTCCCAGGCCTCCGCAGCCCACCAGGGCAATCCGTTTGGGTTTCATTTTAGGCCCTCCATTTATTTAGTCAGCCGTCTGCTTCACTGCGATGGCCTCGATCTCCACTTTCACTGCCGGATTGGGGAAGACCACCTGGACAGCGGATCTGGCTGGCTTGTCCTCGCCCCAGACAGAGGAGTAGGCATTGTTGACAGCCGGCATATCTCCTCTGTCAGCCACAAAGATCATGGTTTTAACCACATCTTCAAAGGAATACCCGGCCTGTGTCAACACGTCTTCCATATTCTTTAACACCTGAACAGTCTGTTCACCGGCATCATGGCTTACTATTTTTCCGGTCTCAGGAGAGATTCCCAGCTGACCGGAAAGATACAGGGTTTCTCCTGCTTTTACAGCAGCGCTTAAGGGGGATGAAGAAGTAGTGGATTTGTAATAAGTGTGTTTCATAGTTTTCCTCGCTTTCATTTCTATATGATGCGGTTATCCTCAGCGAATCAGGGGCGTGTGTGCCCTTGTCTACTGAAGTTACACATTTTCAAACAACAGGTCCAGCAGATGGATCCCCTGCTTGCCGCCTGCCCGGATTCCCTTGGTGCATGGGACGCAGTAACATACCACTTTGTCGGTGTGTATGTTGCTGCAGTGTTCCCGCATCAGGGCTTTTTGTTCCTCCTCTGCTTTTGGGATGAACATGCCCTGGGCTTCTTTCACAAAGCGTCTGGGAGCAAAATCAGCATTGGCCCGGACCAGGGGCTGATGCAGGCTGGTTCCGCAGAACCGTGTCCTTTCATAATTTTCTTCCAGTTCAACCACAGAAACATTCATTCTGTGCAGGATCCTGCGCACAGCGTCCTGTTCAGCCCTGCGGTCATAGCAGCGCCAGCAGTCCTGCAGGGTCATGGCCTCGCGGTGAAGATCCGGAAAGGGAAATTCCCGGTCATCCTGTAAAACTTCCCACAGGGATTTTACATGGGCTTTGGAATCCTCTGAGCAGATCGCGGCGCAGGTATTGCACACACATACGGCAGTGTCGTCCTCTGTCATAAGGGAGTGGGACGGGCGGCAGCAGCCCTGTATGGTCATGCCGAACCTCCTGTCCAGATAGGCGCAGATCCGGTTGCTGGTTTCCGGTGAAAATGCAGTGAATTTACAGCTGGGGTAATAGTAAACAGCCATTTAAAGTGCCTCCTTATATGTGCTTAATAGAATCCCGGGTTGAGGAGCAGTTTTTTAAAGGCCCCAAAGGATTCGCAGTCCCTTATGGATGTTATAATGCTGGTATCGGTCAGTATTTGGGCAAGGATGCGGTACAGTGTCTGAAAGTCATTTAATGAATCAGGGGAAATGGCCATCATAAATACAACATAAACCAGGTGCTCATTCCACTGGATCCCGCCCGGCGCAACCAGGACGCCGATGGTATTGATCGTGGCCTCCATGCAGACGGAGTGAGGAATGGCAAAATCAAAATAAGCGGTTGAAGCTGCATTTTCACGTTTTAAGACATTGTCTCTGTACTCCCTGGTAACAAACTGGTTGTCAATGAGAAGATTGCACAGCTTGTCAATGGCTGCATCACGTTCCATCCTTCTGGATCGGTCAATGATAAAGTTGCCGGATGAAAAATAAAAATCAAAATTCCTGTGCAGATATTCCAGGGACTTTTGGATCTGGACCTTATCAATGGCATTGCTGATCCCGGCGTAATCGGCAGAAGTCAAAAACGGGCTTATATAGACGCACTGGCCGCCGGAGGTATTATTCTTGTCAATAACAGAGATGGCCAGATCGCAGGAAGCATCCGGCTTTGGTTCCTCCAGGGTGATGGTCTGCTTGATGGTTATCTGGTCGCTGAAGCGGCGCATGATCTTTCGTGCAATGGTCTGTCCCATGTTCAGATATTCCGGAATCATGAGCACGCAGCTGATGGTGCTGTCCGTCACATTCTGCCTTTCGATCTCCGCACCAATGTGAAGCACAATAAAAGAGATCTCATCCTCTGAAATACTGCTGCTGATAATGTTTTTTGCCCGCAGCTGCTGAACCATGTAGATGGCAATATCATACAGAAAGGGTGAGGAACTGCGAAGGGAAGTCTTAAGCGGATTCACGATCTGAATGTGGTT
This sequence comes from Enterocloster citroniae, assembly GCF_040545455.1. Classification (NCBI taxonomy): domain Bacteria; kingdom Bacillati; phylum Bacillota; class Clostridia; order Lachnospirales; family Lachnospiraceae; genus Enterocloster; species Enterocloster citroniae. The sequence goes on from NZ_JBEPLZ010000021.1 coordinate 96,313, forward strand.
AAGGCTTCTCACCCGCATACAGTTCACATGCAGGGCAAAGCGCACAAAAAACTCGCTGCTGTCAAGTCGTATACAGAACCGGCGCTCCGTGCCGGACACAATCTCCCTGATGTGATCCAGCAGCTGGCTGCCCACATATCCGGCCAGGGATTCCTCTGTTTTTGCTTCCAGCACCGTTGAATTGGATTTGATCAAAAAGTAAAGCTGGAGCTTGTCCGCAGGGCTGATCTCAATGGAGAACCGTTTCTGTAATTCATCACATAGCATATCTGCCAGATTGTAATCCCCATCTGATGTCTCATCAATCTTTAAATCCTGGCCGCCGTCCATATGGATGGTATTGCCGTTGATCACCCGGACGACCATGATCAGGACATGCAAAAGCATATTGATCTTTGAGAAATCATTGAGGTAATAGCCTGTTTTCTGATACACCTCATCCAGAATGATCTGTATGGTGTCAACCACGTCCTGGGGAAAAAACTGTTTTAATGTGGCGATGTCCAGGAGATTGGCTTCCTGGGACTGGGTAAGCATATGGTTCATAAGCTTGCGCTTATCCTTCTCTGTTCCTGATACGGACACATTGTTGTTTTTAATGACGAATTTTACATTCAGGTAGGCATAGGACTGGTTCATTTTCTGCAAGTCATTTTTTAAGAGAGAGTAGCTTATACACATCTCATCACTTAGTTCAAATGCATCCAGCTCCTTTACGCTTCCAAGCAAAAGCTGCTTACAGATATAGAAGGAACGTTCCCTGTACCCGTCCGGTATGGAGTTGACCTGGTCTAAAAGGCCGGCCGTCCTGGTACGGTCAATGACATAGCCGTTTGGGGTGGAAATGATGACCGGTTCCGGGTACATGCCGTTAATATCATTCATATAGTTGATAACAGTGCGTGTGGATATATTAAGACAGGAAGCCAGCTGTTTACAGGGAACCGGCTTGGAACTTTTGGAAATCATCCTGATCATGGAAATCTGTTTTTCCTGCATAGGTTCAGTCTCCTTTCATCTGTTGTCTGATGTTATGATATCATTGTAGATACAGGGCTTCAACCAAAAATTTTCACTGCGGGATGAAAATATCTGGTTGAATTGTGAGAAGACATTATACTATAATCACAGCAGATTAATCTAAAATTGCAATTGCGGTTTGAACGAAATATTGGGAGTATTGTAGGATAGAAAGGAGCTTTATAGTATGAGTGAATTACGTGTATTGCTTTGCTGCGGAGCGGGATTTTCCAGCGGACTTCTGGCACAGCAGGGGAGAAAGTATGCCAAGAAAAACGGGATCAGTATGACGGTTGAAGCAAGAAGTGAAAGCCAGGTAAATGGGTACCTTGGTAAAATTGATGTGCTGCTGTTAGGACCTCATTATGCAAATCAGCTTGAGAATTTTAAGAACATGTGCGCTTCCTATGAGATTTCGGTGGGAGTAATCCCACAGGATATATACGGCCAGATTGACGGAAAACGTCTGGTGGAGCTGGCTCAGGACATGGCTGCATCAGGGAAGGGGGGAACCGGGGATGAATAAATTCATGGACTGGCTGAGCTGTGTCCTTGCTCCTGCCACCAAAAAGGTTTTTTCGCTTCCGTATATTGCGGCTGTATCAAGTGCCATGCAGAAAATACTTCCCTTTATCCTGACAGGCTCGGTCATCTACATATACAATGTATTCCGGGCATTTATTCCGGCACTGCCCAACTTTGATGTGATCATCAACTATACCTTCCGGTTTCTGGCATTGATCGTTGCCTTTGTTGTGGCAGCGCAGCTCATGGAAAAACTGGACCTCCAGAAATATCTGGTCAATGCAGGGCTTACCGCTATACTGGTATTTATGGTTTTTATCGTGCCTTCTTATGATGAGACCGGAGCAACAATCATGTTCACCTATGCGCGGTTTGGTCCGGCGGCCATGTTTGTGGCGATCGTGGCGGGCATTATGGTGGGATTTATCTACCATATGTATTCCAAGCTGCATTTCCTTGAAAATAACGACACCCTTCCGGACTTTGTCTCCGAGTGGTTCAACAATATTTTCCCCATTCTTGCATCAGTCGCCATATCAGCCGTACTGGTATTTAAGGCGGGAATTGACATTTACCAGGTCATTATCAATGCATTTATGCCCATTCAGAATTTCCTTTTAAGCCTGCCCGGCATGCTGACACTTTCCTTTGTACAGGTGTTCTTTTTCAGCCTTGGCATCTCTCCCTGGGTATGGGGAGCAATCAGAAACCCGGTGTTTGCAACCGCTCTTGCGGCCAATATCGCGGCCGTGGCAGCCGGGCAGAACCCGGAGTACATTGTCACTTATGAGACCATGTTTGCCATAGGACTGATCACAATGGGCGGACAGGGAGCCCCCCTTCCCCTCAACCTGCTGATGTGCAGGTCCAAGTCCAAGAGGCTTAAAACCATGGGACGCATCTGTATCGGTCCCTCCATCTTTAATATCAGCGAACCGCTGATGTACGGAACCCCGGTGGTATTTAATCCAATGCTCATGGTTCCCATGTGGATCAACGCACTTTTGGGACCGGTTATGGTGTGGGCTGCCATGAGTCTGGGATTCCTTAAGATACCGGCCATGTCCCTGCAGGTAAGCCAGATACCTGCACCTATCTCAACAGTGATCGTGACACAGGATATGAGAGGTCTGCTTTGGTTTGTTGTCTTATTGGTTGTTTATCTGGTTATTTGGTATCCATTCTTTAAGGTTTATGAAAAAGAAGAGATTGAGAAAGAGGCGGCAGCCGCATAGGAGGAGAAACAAAGTGAACGAACAGGAAAACACAGTCAAACAGTATGAAGAGGAAGAGGGGCTTCCTGAACTTGCCCAGGTTGCCATGAGGGTGGTAATTGACGCAGGGGATGCCAAAATTGCGGCGGAACAGGCGCTGAAAAAGCTTCACGCCTTTGATTTTACCGGGGCCGAGGAATTGATGGAGCAGGCATTTGCACAGCTCCAAAAAGCCCACGATGCCCAGACAGAGGTGATCCAAAATGAGGCGGCGGGAACCAGGTATGAGAATTCCTTTATTTTTAACCATGCACAGGACACCATGATGGCAGCCATGACCCAGTGCAGCCTTACCAGGGAGATCATAGAACTGTATAAGATCCTTTACAGGGAGATCCATAAGGACAAGGCTTAAAACAATACAGTGCACTCTCGAAGTCTCCTCGGCACCCATCTTTGCGGCTGATTTTCCGCCAGTCGCACACCAATTTACTCAACGTACACACCGTGTACGCCTCATAAATTGGTGCACAACTGATAAAAAATCATCTCAGAAATCTGAGTACCGGGAGATTCCGAGTGTACACTACATTTATAAGGAGGTTTTATGAGATTTCCAGAAGATTTGCTCTGGGGCAGCGCCTCTGCTGATTTCCAGTATGAGGGCGGTTTTGGAGAGGACGGCAGGGGTGTGATCACCCAGGATTTTGTTACGGACGGCAGTGTGGATGTGCCGCGCATGATGACCTACCGGCTGCCGGACGGGACCAGGGGGGAGACTCCTGCAAGGACCAGCATGCCAAAGGGCGCGGTGGGGGATTTCCGGGAGGGAAAGTATTATCCCAGCCACCAGGCCGTGGATTTTTACCATCATTATAAAGAGGATATCAGGTATCTTGCAGACATGGGGCTTAACTGTATGCGGTTTTCTATCTGCTGGACCCGCATTTTCCCCACCGGCATGGAGGAGAAGCCCAATAAAAAAGGGCTGGATTTTTATGAGGCGGTGGTGGACGAATGTTTAAAGTACGACATCCAACCCCTTATCACAATATGCCATGACGAGCTTCCGGCCTATCTGGCGGAGCATTACCAGGGCTGGATGAGCCGTGTAACCATTGACTGCTATGTGAAGCTTTGCAGGGCACTGTTTGAGCGGCTGGGCGGAAGGGTGAAATACTGGCTCACCTTTAATGAAGTCAATATCCTCAATGGTTACAGCCATCTGGGAACCACGGACTGTACCATGGCAGCCACCTATCAGTGTGCCCATCATATGTTTGTGGCATCTGCACTGGCTGTTAAGCTGGGACATGAGATGATGCCCGGCGCGCTGTTTGGCGCCATGTATGCCGCCAGCCCGGTCTATGCCAGGACCTGCAGGCCCCAGGATGTGTTTGCACAGATGACCATACGTCGCCGTACCCTGTTTTATATCGATGTCATGGCTCGGGGGGAATACCCTGTCTGGCAGGCGGATTTTTTTAAGGATAACGGAGTAGAGCTGGTCATTGAGCCAGGGGATAAAGAGATCCTGAGCCAGGGGACCATTGATTACATCAGTTTCAGCATGTACCGTTCCACCACCTGTACGGCGGACAGTGAGCTTAAGATGAATGTGCTCTCCTTTGATCCCAACCCCTATCTGGAGGCCACACCGTGGGGCTGGACCATCGATCCCCTGGGGCTTCGCTATGTGCTCAATGAGTTCTGGGACCGCTATCAGCTGCCGCTTTTTATCGTGGAAAATGGACTGGGCATGGCAGATGAACCGGATGAGGATTTCTGGGTGGAAGATGATTACAGGATCAATTACCTGAAGGACCATTTTAAGGCTATTAAGGATGCGGTTGAGCTGGATGGGATACCGGTTCTGGGCTATACCATGTGGGGAGGCATTGACCTGGTAAGCCTGTCCACGGGAGAGATGAAGAAACGGTACGGATGGGTTTACGTGGACATGGACGACAAAGGAAAGGGAAGCCTGAAACGGTATCCTAAAAAAAGCTTTTACTGGATGAAAGACTTCATGAAGAACGGGAGCCGTACACCATTAAATAGTTGAATATATTGGAGCAGCTCTGGGTGTTCAGGATCTCATAAAACTGTTTGTCCTCCAGAAATTCCACCAGACTGGCCATGGCTGATAGATGGGATTCATAATCAACAGCGCTTAAACAGAAAATGTATCTGATGGGATCGTAATTCTCCACGTTGAATATGACAGGATGTTCCAGGACGGTGACGGATATTCCTGGTTTTAGAACACCCCGGTCAGGCGCTGCGTGGGGCAGGGCAACTGATTTCATGATCACGGTGTGGTGCAGGCTGCTCTTAAAGGTATCAATAACAGAATCCACATAGTTTTGGGTAATATAGTTACAGGTGAGAAGAGGCTGTGCTGACAAAAGCACGGCCTCTTCGGCTGTCCGGGCAGCTGCCCTGGTCTGGATCAGGGCAGGGCGGATCATGTCCGACAGGGACAGCGGCCGGGAGGGAGAGGACCGGCCGTTTTTTTGTGAAAAGTAGCTGATCAGGTCTCCTCTGAGTTTTCCCTCGGATAGGATCTGTGCATGTTTATGAATAATGGTGATCAGATCATGTACGGAAGGAAGTGGATCGGCAAATGATTCAAATGTTTGATACACCTTTTGGGACAAACGGTATTTGTCCTGGCTGTTCAGAATGGACGGCACATAGAATACAGGGATACCAAGGCCCTCCAGCTGAAAATCCAATGAAGTTGTAAAAACAGCATGGCATGTCTGGGTGAGAAGTTCTCGGCGGAGTCCGTCATAACCGGTGGAGAAAAAGTCAAATTCAGGAAACAAGCCGGCCAGCTGTTTTTTCAGCAGGGCGGAAAAGCCGGTACCCGCGTTACAGACTATGGCACCTTGTTTTCTGTATGGGCTGCCATAGGTTTTCTGCGTGGTAAAGCTTGCAAAATGGACAGTGAGATAGGCCAGTTCGTCCTCTGCAAAAGGGGAGTATAGGATATAGTTTAAAGGCTTAATAGTCTCCCTGACCAGGGTGGCGGTGGCGGCATACTGCTCCAGGATCTGCCGGGTTAAAGGATTGGACACGGGCAAATGATATAGATTCCTGTAAAAAGCAGGCCTGAAATGGGAATAGAGCTGTGCCAAAGCCTTGTTGTGGTCAGAATACTGCAGACCGCTTAAGGCCTGGAAGCGGATCAGCATCTGACGCAGCAGTTCCACCAGATAGGACTTGTCCGGTGTCTCATTCTCAATGTCCGATACCGAGATGCCGATGAGCCATGCGCTGATATATTCTATTTTATCCTCCTCCAGATCAAGGCCCAGTTCTTTCAGCAATGTCTCGGCAAATTTATATTCATTCAGCTGGGGCATTTTTTCGGAAACAAAGTCAGGAAGTTCAAAGGGGTTCCCGCTTGGAAACTGCCTGCTGACAGAAAGGATGACCAGGATGTAAACAAACTCCCTTAATCTGCTCTCAACAAAGGAAATGCCGCAGGTACCTGCGATCCGGCGGATCGTCCCTATGTAATGGTCTGTCACATGGATAGAGTGTTTTTTGAAAAAATGTTCCATTACGGGACCATGGACACCGGTGATTCCGTTCACCATAAAACTCAGGCAGGAGGAGGGGGAACCGGACAGTGTATATCCGTATACGCGGTCACTGTCTATGCGTATTTCGTAGGATTCCAGATTCTTCCGTAAGTCTTTCATATCCGCCTGGATGGTGGTCTTGCTCACTGATAGTTCATCTGTGAGATGAAAGATGGTGAGATAATCCTGGTTGCACAGGATCGCCAGGAAGATATAATACTGCCGCTCTTCATGATCGAAATTATACTGCCGGATCTGGTTTAGAAATATCTTTTCCAACAAATCCAACGTCTCTGGGGATACCGGCTGACTGGCCTGTAAGAGTCTGTCCTTTGGCACGCCGTAGGAATCTGCCAGGACGGTGTTGATGGATTCCAGCTGGTATTCGATCTGTCTTTTTGTAAATGAGGTTTCCCCCATAAGCTGGGGAACGGTTAATACCCTGTTTATGATTATCTTTTCAATGATGGACAGCGTGTTTTTATTCATCTTTCCCTCCAAGTGAGACTGCCATGGGTGAAATGTTTACGGTAATTTTGTTTCAAGGTAGGTATGTCCGCAGGGATTTCCTTCACATATATACATGGTCTGTTCTGTCAAATCCATGACCAATGAACAGATGGTTGCCCACTGTTTTCTTACAGGCAGTGCCTGGTCGGCATGGGTGCATACTCCATGGGGATGATTGCCGTGCTGTACCAGTGCTTTTTTGATGTCCTGAAAGCTGATCCTTTCCAGATGTTCCAGGGATTGTTTCAGTGAATCGTATCTGAGGACCGATTCATTTTTCAGGTATTTTATATATTCCCTGTCAGTATTCAGGCCGGATGCAAGAAAATGATTGGTGTGGAGCATCAGACCGTTTGCGGGCAAAAGTTCCGTGGCCTGACGGCTGTCAACTTCAAAATCGCATATTCCATCCCTGCTTGAACCGGCCAGTATGTTAAAGGAGCTTCCCGTTCCAAAGGTGTGTACCATTCTGCGTACATCCTCCAGGGTGTGCTGTTCAAGGATCAGGCGTTTCATCAGATGGAGGGGCAGTTTTAGGCCCACATGGTCATTTTTCAGGGTGTTTCCGCAATATCCGATCCCGCTGCTGTTAAAACCCATTCTACCAATAATTCCCGCTTCTGTCACCATACAAATCCTGGTATCATCTGGAAGAGTGAGCTTTAGTATAATGGTGTTATGTTTCTGGAAAACTCCGTAATCCCAGTTCTCCGCCATATAAGTACGGCCGTCCGCGCTGCGGCCGGACTCCACCCCGATTACACTGCAGCTGTGCTCCGTCAGTCCCCCTTTTCGTGCGATCTCATAATGGCAGTTGATTGCCAGAATGTCATCAAACTGCTGGCCGGAGCCATGGCAGATGCCCCTCATCTCCTCTATATATTGGGGAAAGTCCGCCTGGATCAGGTCATAATACTGATTGGAAAATTCTTTGATCTCAGCCCAGGAGCAGTTCCAGATCGGTTCAAATTTTTGCCTGTAGTAATCAATCGTACCGGCAACCATATCCTTTGCCTTGCTTCCATGTGCCAGCCCCATCTCATAGCTGGATCCGGCTGCACATATTTCTTTAAACGCCATATTAAAATCTCCTTTGCTTTTTTCTTTATTATAAAAGATGACCACTGTTGCCGGGGGTACTGATTAGGTCAATTTTTGTGCGGTTACCAGACAAAAACTGTCATGAAAGGAGATTGAACTTTTTATCAGGAGAACGTATATTGGACTCATGAAAGGAGCAGCAGCATGACACATAAACCATTGGAAAGAGATGAAGTTCAACTGAATATTGAAGCGGCCGACTGGGAGGATGCCATAAGAAAGTCAGCCCGTCCCCTGGTTGGCAGACATAAGGTGACGCAGGCGTATGTGGACGAGATCGTCAGGGTGACCAGAGAGGAGGGACCTTATTTTATCATTATGAAACACGTTGCTCTGCCCCATGCAAAACCGGAATACGGGGCGCTGGAAAATGCGGTTTCTTTGACCACATTAAAAGATCCGGTATGTTTCGGACATAAAAACGACCCGGTCAAATATATTATTTTCTTATCGTCTGCGGATGGGGAAGAACATCTGCACAACATCTCAAGGATCGCGGAACTTTTGGGCAGGAAAGAATTCCTGGAAGTGCTGGATCAGGCAGAGGACAGCAGTATGGTATGCGATTTTTTTAATCAGTAAGCCTGCAAATAAAAAGTCAAGCTAAATTTTAAAGAACATTGAAAAATTTATACAGGTTGAAAAGTGGGTATCAAAATAAGACCGCCAGGATA
>NZ_JBEPLZ010000022.1:0-101588 GCF_040545455.1 Enterocloster citroniae
TCTCCGCTTACATCAGTTACTATGGCTTCATGCAATCCGGTGAAATTTACGCAGGCATCCAAGCCCGGGTAAACCGCCTCTAGGTACTGACGGATACGGTGTTCTGCAAATGTCTTTGCTCTCATTGGCTTGTCCCTCCTTCGCTTATGCTTGTCCATTAGGACCGCTTTTAAGCGGTACCCTCTTTCTTTCTGATCATTTCATCACGGAAGCGCTCCAGAAACTGGTAAAACATTTCCGTATTCTCATTTCTTTCTACTTTAATGTCCTCCGGGTTCGTATAGACTTTCCCGTCATAGGTTGTTATGATTACGTTTGCCATATCACCATCCCTCTCTGATAGATTGTATGTGGCATTGGTTGTACTTCTTGCATTGTCCGTCTTGTCTTTTTTCTCCCCCTGTCCTATACTGTACTTACAGGCCACGCGGGCCGAGTACATAAGAAAGGAGAAATCGAATGCTAATCCTTTTGCTCTTGCTGTGGCTAGCTGTTTACATTTGCTCAATCTTCACAGCCGTAATAAAGTTGAGAGAAGTCAATGGAGCCTTACAAGTTTTAAGCAAATACATCGACTCTGCTGATGTAACAGGTTCTGGTTATATCGTTAGTGGTTCTGGACTGCTTAAAAAAGACAATTACGAAAAATGTCTTTCTAATGCCCTGACTAAATTCCCAATAATCTGCAAATATTCCGATTACTATACTGGGGCCTTGGAATATGGAGCTAGCGATATGCAAAACTACTTAACCGCTATAAAGCTATACAATCAATTAGCCATGAAAAGCAACTATGTTATGGAAGAACTGAAGTCAGCGCTCAATCCCATTCAGTCTCTCAAGACACTTATCTCCTTACCGGGAACAGTTTTGTCATGGGTTGGTATATCACACAAAAAATCGTTTTCAACTGTTCTGAATATCTTATGCTGGATTGCAGTTTATCTTTTAGGTTTATATAGCGATGAAATTAAAGAACTTATCAATTTAATCCTTAAAAATTTGATTAATGCATAACCATATAAGCATAAATAAACAGCTCTTTTCATATTTAGATAGTGCTTCTCCCACTATCTCTTGTGATCCGAATAGGCATATTAGCGTAATTAATGCAATTAATATGTTTATTCGGATTTTTTTTCTATCCAACCTGTATATTCTCCTTCCACATTTATCCATTTCCTTCCTCTTGCCTCCTTCCTTATTTATTTGTCAATGTGCGTCCATTCAGTTTGTCTTCTGCATGAGAAAATCCCTAGCAGTCTGAACCTGGCCTTCAAACCGACACTGCATGGTTTCCGGTAGTTCATTCCAGTGCTCCATAATGTAGCGTAGCTGCTCCAGACGTTTTTGTTCTTTAGATTCCGGTACTTCTCTGTGTTCTTTCACCCTCTCACCTCGCTTTCTTGTTGCTTTGTGATTTTATTATATCACTAATCATTAAATTGTCAATGTGTTTTTTGTTGCAAAGTGATTTTTTTGTTGCAAAGTGATTTTTTTTGTGATATGATATAGCTATCATAATGAAAGGAGAAAAATTGATGACCGAAGGTGAGAGACTTAAAGCCCTTAGAAAAGAACTTGATATGAAACAGGGTGATTTTTCTGAGGAAATCTCGACAACACAAGGACATATCTCTGATATAGAAAATGATCGCAAGTCTTTGTCGGAAAGAACTATAAAACTTATATGCCTTAAAAACTGGAACGGAAGAACTGTAAGTGAAGAATGGCTCCGAACCGGAAAGGGCGAAATGTTCAATAAGATGGATGCAACAGATCTGGTATTTAGCCATTTTGGCTCTATAATGGGAAACGCAAGCGCACAAAAAAAAGCGGTCTTATCCGCCTTGGTTGAGATGGTATATTGTGTTCCTGATGATAAATGGGATTATATTTTTAATCAATTTGAAAGCTGCCTAAAAGAGGCCCATAAAGATCCTGAGGAGGATTAACTCCTCCCCAGAACCCCTAAAACTAGATGGTAGATGTGTCTTGCTTGCGAATCATCTAATGAATCAACTAACTCATGCAACATCTTTTTAAATATCATATTATGTACCACCCTTTCCCTATAGTCGTTATAACGACCTTGTTACCATATGAACGTTGCGACATGATTAAATTGCCTGCCATCTTAGCATTTGTCCGGTATAACGGACAAATATTGACAAGTGTCTATTATGTATCCCCTTTAGGGGGATATGCGGATTGAAAACAGGTCCGCTGGTGGAACGTCCAATGCAAGGGAAAGGATGCATATAGTACGTAACGTGGGATTGGCTTTGCCGTCCTCAATCTGGTTAATTTGGGTTTTACTGATTCCTGATAATTCCGCAAGTTCACGGTCCGTAAGACCTGCCTTATCACGGAAATCAAACAGATGATATTCAATTGTAAATCGTGGAACCATAAGCGTATACCTCCATGTGAATAGTATCCACAGTAGCAGACGGCGATATACACAAACTTATGTTCGTTTTTATTATACCAGAACATGTGTTCTTATTCAAGCATTAATACGTATATTAAAATAGTGCTTTTTATAATAACAAGAATAAATGAAGGAGGATTATATATGAAAAAGACAAAATTATTCCTTACGGTGCTGATGGCATCTAGCTTTCTAAGTGGCACTGCCTTGGCTGGAACTTGGGTGCAGGACTCCAGCGGATGGTATTATCAAAATGACGATGGGACCAATCCCACAAACCAATGGTATCAAGAATTTGATGGCAAATGGTACTATTTGAACGAATCGGGATATATGCTTACAGATGGAGCTGCTCCTGATGGACGCGTTGTCGGCGCTGACGGAGTATGGGTCCAACCTGTTTCTGGAGAGCCTAAGACAGTCTTACGCGAAATAAACAATTGGGTTATTGGAGATATATGGAATCATGGGTTTTGTGATTTCTACCATTACGAATATGATGGGACAGACAGCACCGGCCGCTCTATCGATATTGATTATGCCCTTCAACAGTTTAAGGAATCTTATAAAAAGAAGGCTGGGTATGATGCCTATATTAATGCTCTACCTGAAGATTACTCGTCCTTAAAAACAGCTTGGAGTAAATTGAGTATTGAATCTGATAAATTGTACAAACATTTTGAATCAGGCGTTAATCAGACTGGTTCAAATACTGATACCGCTATATTTGTCCAGTATAGAGATGCATTTTCTAAGTATGTGTCTGATAAAAAATAATATAAAGCAAAAAGCCCCAGGAGCTACCAACTCCCAGAGCTTTTCACATAGATTTTCTCTTGCCAGGCTAACCCAGAAAGATAAAATCAGCTTAGACACCTGTATTATATCATCTCTGGTACGTTCTTGGCAAGGGGCGTATTTTTTGTACATTTTTTCATATCATTACATAGGAGATGATATAATTATGGATAAAAATTTTCTACGGGGCGCATGTTACGTGCGTGTATCAACGGATAACCAGTTAGAAAACTACAGTATTGAAGAACAAACCGACCGCCTAGAGGCATATTGCAAAGCAAAGGATATCCAGATAGTCCGAATATATACTGATGGTGGCTATTCTGGTGGAAACACTAACAGGCCCGCTTTGCAGCAGATGATCCAGGATATCGACAAAGGATTGATAGATTCTGTTATTGTCTACAAACTTGATCGCCTATCCCGAAGCCAAAAGGACACACTTATGCTGATCGAGGATTGTTTCCTTGCCAAAAATGTGGACTTTGTTTCGGTGAATGAAAATTTTGACACATCCACCCCCTTTGGTCGAGCCATGATTGGAATACTGTCCGTCTTTGCCCAACTGGAGAAGGACCAGATCACAGAGCGTTTTACCATGGGGCGCATCGGCAGGGCCAAAAATGGATACTTCCATGGAGGCGGTAATGCCCCAACCGGATATAACTATATTGACGGAAATCTTGTTATAAATGATTACGAGGCTATACAGGTCAAGGAATTGTATGATCGTTTTTTAAAGGGGTATACCATCCATAACTGTTGGCAGTATATGCAGCAAAAATACGGGGGGTGGAATAGCGAAGTTTTGGTTCGGAATGTTCTAAAAAACGAATTATATATTGGAAAAGTAAAATTCAAAGGCGTAACATATCAGGGAAACCATCAGCCTATCATATCCGAAGATGTATTCCGGCAGGTGCAGGACCTGTTTAACAGCTCCAGGAGGGCCTCTAATACCTTCAAGCGGTCTCCGTTTAAGGCAAGCACCCTTCTTTCCAGTCTCGTGTATTGTGGTAACTGTGGGGCACGTTTCCATGGTGAGCACGGCAACTATTCTTGTTACAGCCGTACTAAAGGGGATAAAAAATATATTGTGGATCCCAACTGTAAAAACAAAAAATGGAAAACAGAAGAATTGGATAAACTGGTGGTGGACTACATAACGCGTTTAGACTTTTCCAAATTGCAGAATAGCCCTCCATCCCAGGTTCCAGTTGCGGACTATTCTTTACGTTTGTCCGATATAGATAAGCAGATCGGAAAACTAATAGACCTTTATCAGGTCGGTGGCATTCCGCTTGAAGTTATACAATCAAAAATGGATGCACTCAGTAAAGAGAAGGAAACGTTATTGGAATTATCAAGGCCAAAAGATGTTTCAAAGACCACCCTTGAAGAAATGATATCCGCAAGAGATACTTTAATAGCGCTTGCGGATTCAGGCAGCTTAGATGAAAAGAGAGCCTGTATAACAATGATTATAGACCGCATTATAATAAATGAGACCGATGTAAATATAAAGTTAAAGCAGCTTTAATTTATTTTACAAGCTTATAAATACCATGTGCATGGGATTTGGATGCAACGCGGCCGGTATTGTAGGATGCCGCATCATCGATTCCCCAAGGGAACGGATCATTGCCATGATCACCAACAATTTTGTGCCCTGCAACGGAAGGTTCCCCACCCTGATCGCCATTATATCCATGTTTTTTGTGGGGGTATCCGGAGGTGCCTTTGAATCCCTTTTATCAGCCCTGCTCCTGACAATGTTCATTGTTCTGGGCGTATTTATGACCTTTGCGGTCTCCAAGGCCCTGTCCATGACTGTTTTAAAGGGAATGCCCTCCTCCTTTACCCTGGAGCTTCCTCCCTACCGGCGTCCCCAGATCGGCAAGGTGATCGTGCGCTCCATCTTTGACCGCACCTTGTTTGTGCTGGGAAGGGCCATTGTCGTGGCCGCTCCTGCAGGACTTCTCATATGGATCATGGCCAATGTACAGGTGGGAGGGATCACCCTTCTGGCACATTGTTCCGGTTTTCTGGACCCCTTCGCCCATATGCTGGGCATGGACGGAGTTATCCTCATGGCATTTATCCTGGGGCTTCCGGCCAATGAGATCGTGATCCCCATTATCATCATGGCATACATGGCCCAGGGAAGCATCCTGGATTTTGAAAGCCTTACACAGTTAAAGGAACTGCTGGTAAACAACGGCTGGACCTGGATAACCGCTGTGAGCACCATGCTTTTCTCCTTAATGCACTGGCCCTGTACCACCACCCTGCTCACCATACGCAAGGAATCGGGAAGCCTGAAATGGACAATTATGTCCTTTTTGATACCCACGGTATGCGGCATTGTCATCTGCTTTGCATTTAACTGTGTGGCGCAGATGTTAATTTAGGCCAAACCCAAAAAACCCCAAGCTCTGTTATAGGGCGCTCAGGGGATGAGCCTCTCCAATTCGGTCCCACAAAACCAATTCGATCCACAAAACAGAACGGCGGATTTTCCGCCACGCTGAAACAGCCCGGAACAGACGGTATCCCATCCGCGTTCCGGGCTGTTTCTTGATATTATTTTACTTCTATCTCATAAACCGTTTATCTTATTAATACATTCCGCCCATGTCAGGTGCTGCCGGCATTGCAGGAGCCGGCTCCTTGATGTTGGCAACCACGGACTCGGTTGTCAGCAGTGTGGATGCAACGCTGGTTGCGTTCTGAAGTGCGCTTCTTGTAACCTTTACAGGATCCAGGATGCCTGCTTCGATCATGTCTACAAACTCTTCCTTATATGCATCAAATCCGGTTCCTGTCTTGGATTCTTTTACCTTATTAACGATCACGGAACCTTCCAGTCCGGCATTGGCAACAATGTGGAACAGAGGAGCTTCCAGTGCTTTTAAGATGATCTTAGCGCCGGTCTTCTCATCGCCTTCCAGGCCGTCCACGATCTTCTGGACATCAGCTGCAGCGTGTACGTATGCGGAACCGCCGCCCGCAATGATGCCTTCCTCAACAGCTGCCCTTGTTGCATTCAGGGCATCTTCCATACGAAGCTTAGCTTCCTTCATCTCTGTCTCGGTAGCAGCGCCTACACGGATCACAGCAACGCCGCCTGCCAGCTTAGCCAGACGCTCCTGCAGTTTCTCCCTGTCAAAGTCAGAGGTGGTCTCCTCGATCTGCTTGCGGATCTGGGCAACTCTCGCTGCGATAGTATCCTTATCTCCCATACCGTCAACAATAATGGTGTTCTCTTTCTGAACCTTAACGGATTTTGCACGGCCTAACTGCTCCATGGTTGCATCCTTCAGATCCAGTCCAACTTCCTCGGAGATCACGGTTCCGCCTGTGAGAATAGCGATATCCTGCAGCATCTCTTTTCTTCTGTCGCCGTAGCCTGGAGCCTTAACAGCAACTACGTTGAATGTACCTCTTAACTTGTTAACGATCAGGGTGGTCAGTGCTTCGCCTTCCACATCCTCTGCAATGATAAGCAGTCTTGCGCCCATCTTTACAACCTGCTCTAACAGAGGAAGCAGATCCTGGATATTGGAGATCTTCTTATCGGTGATCAGCACATATGGATCGTCCAGGTTTGCTTCCATCTTATCCATATCAGTGCACATATAAGCAGACAGGTAACCTCTGTCAAACTGCATACCTTCAACCAGGTCAAGCTCTGTCATCATTGTCTTGGATTCCTCAATGGTGATAACGCCGTCCTTGGAAACCTTCTCCATAGCGTCTGCTACCATTGTACCAACCTCATCATCAGATGCGGAGATGGCTGCAACTCTTGCGATCTGTGCCTTGCCGTTAATTGGCTTGCTCATAGCCTTAATAGCGTCAACAGCAGCGTCTGTGGCTTTCTTCATGCCCTTTCTCAGAACGATGGGGTTAGCGCCTGCCGCCAGGTTCTTCATACCTTCGTTTACCATTGCCTGAGCCAGTACAGTTGCGGTTGTAGTACCGTCACCGGCAACATCATTGGTCTTGGAAGCAACTTCCTTGATCAGCTGAGCGCCCATATTCTCGTAGGCATCTGCCAGTTCGATCTCTTTTGCAATGGTCACGCCGTCATTGGTAATTAATGGAGCTCCAAAGGATTTATCCAGAACAACGTTGCGTCCTTTCGGTCCTAAGGTAACACGTACTGTATCTGCTAACTGATTCACACCTGATTCAAGTGCCTTGCGGGCTTCTACGCCATATTTAATCTGCTTTGCCATGATGATCAACCTCCAAATTTATGTTCTATTCATTATTTTGTAAAATGGGTTCAATTATTCAACTACTGCCAGGATGTCGCTCTGTTTAACGATCACGTACTTCTCATCATCCAGCTCTACCTCTGTACCGGAGTACTTGGAGTAGATAACCTGATCCCCTGCCTTTACCTGCATGGTGATCTCCTTGCCGTCCACAACACCGCCTGGGCCTACTGCGATAACCTCTGCCTGCTGTGGTTTTTCCTTCGCTGCTCCCGGAAGGACAATACCGGACTTTGTAGTCTCTTCTGCTACTAACTGCTTTAATACGACCTTGTCAAACAATGGTACCAACTTCATAATTGAATTCCTCCTTACAATCTGTCTGCTTTTTCTTTCTCGTTACTTACTAAGCATCTTAATTTTGCTCACATGATATGTTATATCACCAGTTGTTAGCACTGTCAAGACTTGAGTGCTAATTTCTTTTAATTTTATTATTTTTTTACAAATTGATGTTTCTTTTTTTTTCCATTCGTATTACAATAGTAGCAATAAGGAATACTATGAAATGTATCGCACAATTATGCTTTATCATTATTCTAAGAAGGGGGTTTTGTCATGTCAAAGAAAGGTTGGGGTAAGTTCGTAGCATTTGCAGCTGTAGCAGGAGCTGTGGCTGCCGGCGTTTCTTATGTACTTCAGTATAAGACATACCATAATGAACTGGAAAAAGATTTCCGCGAGTTTGAGGACAACGATGAGGAGGCAGATGCGGATGCTTCTGACCGCACCATTGATTCACGGAAGGCGGACCGCAATTATATCTCCCTTTCATCCAGCAAAGATGAGTTCAAGGTAGCTGCCAAGGACATGGCCAGCGCCACGAAGAACGTACTAAAGGATGCAGGCAGCCTTCTGTCAGATACGGCTCACGAAGCCGTCTCAGCAGCCGTGGACACGGCCCACATCGCCATACACACTATGAAGGCCAAGAAGGCGGATCTCATGGATGAGCACGGACAGAACAAGGAGGACGATTCCGAACTGTTCGAGGACGAAGGGTTCCTGGATGATGATTATGTGGACGAGGATGACCTCTATGACTATGGCCGTATGGACGGCGATTCTTCCTATCCTCCCAGGAATTACCCGGAAGATTACAGCGATGACCTGATGGACGAGGAGGAAGCTTCCGTGGAAAAGGAGGATATCCCTCCCGCTCCCGAGCCCACCGCCACCATTGAGGAAGATACACTGGATTAAAGCATAAAACCTCCGGGGGTTTTTGGCATTGTGCCGCTGCCCCGGAGGTTTTTCTTTTTTCCTGTGTTTTATGGTTCAGGATCACTCCTCCCATACCAGAAGATTTTTCCATACAGGCAGCTTGATCTGTTCTTCTCCCAGCACATACGCATGGGTGTCACTGTCCTCTGACAAAAGCTGGTATTCTTCTGTGGATTCGCTGTAAACCCACCTCTCATCCGTAACCACCACGCCGCGGTCCACTTCCAGTTTCCAAGTGACTGTCTCATTCTCATCATTCATGCTGGTATAGGTCACTTCACCGTCCATAAGGTCTTCTGAAAATGTACCCGTCTTGCAGATATCCCTCACTTCCCCCTCCGGGCTCCACTGATAATAGCAGTAGCCGGTATGGCCTTTCCCTTCCATCCTGCCGTCCTTCCAGAGCCCTTCGGAGTAATCATACCTGGGAGCGTCCAGGTTCACCACCTGAAGGGCCGTACACTGTCCCTCCGGCTTTCCATCCTGGAATGTTCCGTAATATACGGTGCCGGCCATTGTAAAAACCATTCCCTGCCCTTCTATCTCTTCACTAAGGCCTTCCCCATTATAGAGGTAACGCCTGCCCTCCATGGTTGTGTAAAACAGATCCTGCAGTGTTTCCTCTTCCCGCTCCATGATGCCTGCCGCCTTTTCCAGATTTCCCTCATTCAGCGCCTTCATGATATCTCCCGCCAATGCATCCTGATCCTGGTCCAGAACAGGGACGCCGTCCGCCCTGGCCCGACTCCCTGAGCCGCCCATGCCATCCCCGCTTTCTGCGCGGCCCACATCTCCGGCGCCGTCTTCACTTCCTGCGCCGTCCGCCATGCGGCCTCCTCCTGCATTATCAATACCAGGGTCTGCCGCCATCTCACCACTAATACGGCCGGATATATGTCCCTGGCCCTTCATTCCCCAAAAAACGCTGATTCCCAGCACAATGGCAAATGCAGCTATTGCTGTTATATCCGGCACGCTGAATTTTCTGTTCTTCATGGTTTCACTGTTCCTTTCTCCGGTCATATCTCCGGCCTTTTCTCCGACCCTTTCTCCGGTCATATCTCCGGCCTTTTCTCCGACCCTTTCTCCGGTTTTTCCCAGGCCTGATCCAAGAGCCTGATCCCCTTTTCAATCTCCCTCTCACTGAGCCTTGCGTATCCCAGCATGACCGTGGAGGAATCCATACCGTGCTGTGGGTTGATAAAGCAGTCCGACATTGCATAGACCTTCACCCCGGCTGCGGCTGCCCGCTCCACCAGCTGCATCTCGCCGCCTTTCCACTTAGAGGTCAGGAGCACATGAAGGCCGGCATATTCCCCATTGATCACAAACCTGTCCTCCAGATCCTTAAGTCCGGCCAGGAGCACATCATGCTTTCCTTTGTACACAGCCCTCATACGGTTTAAATGCCGCTCATAGTACCCCTGGGTAATGAACTGGTACAAGATATTCTGATCAATCCTGGACACTGTGGAGGCGTAAAAACCAGCCCGTTCCCTGTACTTCTCCATCAAATGACGGGGCAGCACCATAAACCCCACACGGATTGCCGGGGCTATGGATTTGGAAAATGTTCCCATATATATCACCCTGCCGCCCCGGTCCATGCCCTGAAGGGCGGGGATAGGCATACCTTTGTAGCGGAACTCGCTGTCATAATCATCCTCGATCAGATAGCCCCGGCTGCTGTAAGCCCAAGCCAGCAGTTCCTGGCGGCGCTTTACAGGCATGACGATCCCTGTGGGATATTGATGGGAGGGCATGATATACGCCACCTGTGCCCCGCTGTGCGAAAGCCGGTCCACATTCATCCCGTACCGGTCCATTTCCACGGGAACCACGCTGTATCCCACCCCGCGCAGCACACGGTACGCCTGCTTGTACGTGGGGTTTTCCATTGCGATCCGTGGATCACTGCCCAGGTCATTTCCCAGGATCTGCCCCAAAAGCATGAGAAGGTATTCGCTGCCGGCACCGATCAGTATCTGGTCCGGGCTGCAGTTCACTCCTCTGGCTGAATGGAGATATGCTCCAATGGCTGTACGAAGGGACAGTTCTCCCTGTGGATTGCCCACTGCAAACATATCCTTATTGTCATCCACCAATGTATTGCGGCTGAGTTTTCTCCAGATATTAAAGGGGAAACTTTCCAGGTCGATTCCCCTGGGAGAAAAGTCCACCTCATAGGCCTGTTCCCCCGGCTCCTGTTCCACCACAAAGGAACCCGGCGATCTCTGCCGTACCTCCACCAGTTCCTCTATTTTACACACATAATATCCCTTGCAGGGCAGAGCCTCGATATACCCTTCCGACAGCAGCTGGTCATAGGCCATCTGCGTGGTACTGCGGCTCACTTTCAAATTCTGCGCCAGGACCCTGGTCGATGGAAGCCTGCTGCCTGCCTCCAGCCTGGCCGAGCGTATCTCGTCCTTGATGTACTGGTAGATCTGTTCATAAAGAGGACTTTCCGACTGGCTGTCAAAGGGTATGATCAGTTCCATGTCCCCACCTTTCTTCCATCAACTGGCATTGTTATAATCAAATATATCAACCGGATAAATCATACCAGATTTACATGGTGCTGTCAATATTCAGGGGTCTCCGGTATATGTGCTAAGACCGGGACCTAAGACCGGGACAGACCGGTCATCACAGGAAAACGGCTGCTGCACCCTGCTTAAAAGGCGCGGCAGCCATCTCACTGTTATGATGCACTATTACAGCGGATCCATTTCCCAGTTACAGCGTTTTTCACTTGCCGGATCCGTATACCAGTCTCCCCTCAATATATTTTGCAACAATATTCCTGTCATCTCCGGCCTGGATCAGCCGTTCGATCCGCTCACAGGTGGAACGCCGGCTCAGATCCGCAATGGACGTATCATCCAGTACCACTGCGTCAAACAGGTACCCCGGTTCAAAACTGCCTGCTTTGCCCCAGAAGCTTCCTCCCCCTTTGGTTGCCAGGTAAAATGCTTCCGACCAGGACAATCCTCCCATGACCGCGTCAGGGTCGTCCCCCCGCTCTGTCTGGGCCCATCTGACCCTGGATGCCAGGATGGCATGTTTTACCACCTGGAACATTTCCAGACGCCCCACACCCGCCATGTCTGAGCCCAGGCCCACGGCAATGCCGGAATCCAGATATTCCCTCACAGGCGCAATGTTGGCGGCAAACATGTTGCACTCCGGACAATGGGCAACCATCACCTTCCGCTCCCTCATCAGCTCCATCTCCGCTTCATTTGGAAAGACACAGTGGGCCATCACGGCCGGGACTGCAGACCCCATGAGGCCGTATCTGTCATAGGCCTCCCCATAACATGTCAGCCCCGGCTCCAGTTCATTCACCCACTTGATCTCATCCAGACCCTCGGACAGGTGGGACTGTACAGGCACATTGTATTTTTCCGCCAATGCTCCCAACCCCTCCAGCAGCTGGTTCGTGCAGGTGGGAACATACCGGGGGGTGATCACAGGCTTTACCGGGCCGTACAGGCCCCTGCAGTCACGCAGCCACTCTTCTGTCTCGCGCAGGCTTTCCTCTGTGGTCTCCACCAGACCCTCCATGGAATTGCGGTCCATATTGACCTTCCCCACATAGGCTGCAAACCCCTTTTTATACAGCATTGACATGAGCAGTTCGGTGGCGGGCCGGTGGATGGTGGCAAACATCACCGCCCTGGTGGTGGTGGTCTTCATCAGATCATGGGTAAAACGTTCATATGCCCTGGCCGCATATTCCAGATCCCTGTAATGGCTTTCCTCGGGAAACGCATAGATATCAAACCAGGTTCCCCAGCCATCGGCTTCAATGTTGCGGCCCAGGCCCCGAAATCCGTACTGGGGAGCATGAAGGTGCAGGTCACACAGTCCGGGAATGATCACATGGCTGCCGTAATCCATCACCTGGATATCCTTATAGTTTGCCGGCAGCTCTCTGTATACCCCGGCCGAAACTCCATTTTCACACACAACATATGCATTGTCATGGCAGATAAAACGCTCTTTTTCCTCCGTATACACAACTGCGCCCTTCAGGGCAAATACACGGTTTTCCATCATCAGGCCCTACCTTCCTTTCTGTTTTTGCTCTCCCAGAAATAATAGGCGGGAAGTCCGGTAGCCACCACTACAAAGGCACTGAACAGGCTCTTGTAGGGCGCCCACAAAAAGGTAGACACAAGGAGGACCACATTGGCTCCCACGGACAGGATGGTCATAAGCAGCCAGGCCGGGCATTTCCAGGAAGGATTATAATCCGCTTTCTTATGCAGCTTAAACATGGTTGCAAAGGAAAGGGCATTTTTACACAGGGCCACGAAGGAAAAGAATCCTAACAAGGCTCCGATATCCGCTGCAAATACCAGGACAATGGACACAGCGCAGGAATACATGATGGAGTTGGCCGGCGTCTCCCACTTAGGATGGATCTCAGCAAATTTCCGGAAAAACAGGCCATCCTTTGCCATTGCATACTCGATCCTCGGCTGGCACATGATGGTCCCGTGGAGAGATGCGATAATAACGATAATGGCGATAAATGCAGTCATAACGCCTGCTGCCGAACCGATCACCGGAATCTGCGCAGCCGCCTCAGCCACCGGTGCGGAAGATGCGGTTAAAAGATTCATGGGCAGAAGGCCGGTGACAGCTGCTGCCAGACTGGTGTAAATGGCAATGATGACAAAAACCGTAATGATCAGGGCTTTTGGAATGGTCTTTTCCGGATCCTTCACCTCCCCTGCCATGGAACAGGCCGTGGCCATCCCCGCATAGGACCATGTGGTGGCGGAAACGCCTGCCAGAAGCGCCTTAAACCCGGTGGATGCCCCTGCCATGGCCGGTGCGCTTATCATGGTCTTGTCCGCATAAAACAGTCCCACGCCAATGAGAAGCGCAAAGAGAAGCATTTTAAAACTGGTCATAAAGGTGAGGAACTTGCCGCCCACCTCCACGGAACGCATGTTGATGATCATGAATGTCACGATCAGAGCAGTGGCCAGCAGCTTGATGCCGATCCCGGCAATCCCGGGAATAAAAAATGCTATGTAGTCCGCCAAAGCCAGGGCCATGATGGAATAGGACGGCGGATCCCCGCCCCAGAACGTGGTCCAGCCGCACAGGAATGCTAGCGGCCTGCTTCCCGCCTCCCTGAACCAGACATAGAACCCTCCGTCATCCGGACATGCGGCTGTAATCTCCGCAGCCACCATGTTCTGAGGAATCATGATGATCCCGCCCACTATAAATGCCAGGATCGTGATCGCCGCACATCCTGAGGCAGCGGCCACCTCCCCCACCGATGAAAATATACCTGAACCGATCACGGTCCCAACCCCCAGGGATACCACGGCTCCCAGTCCCAGCTTGCGTTTCAGCTCCTGAGGCCGGTCAGCCCCCTGTCCCTTCCCCTTATCCATAAAAGGACCTCCTTATTATAAGTTTTCTACGTATATGGTTTGAATCCAGTCATGCGCGCTTTCTGTTTCTGTCCTAATTAAACACCATGACCTGCACATACTGTCAACCTATAATATAAAGTATTTTTTCTCAAAATCTAAAGTTGACTGTAAAACTCATATTTACCTGTATTCGGCCAGAAAACAATACTCTCCCAAAAGGTCCCCCTCTTCGTAAGATTCAATGACGGAAAATGTCAGGGTATTTTCATCCTGCTCCTTCAGGGTCACCAGGCCGCAGGATTTAAGATCCTCCTTTAACGCCCGCAGAATAAACCTGTCCCTGTAGGAATCCGGAAACTTGCGCCTGTTATTGGCAAGAGTCCTGCTGCCTTTTTTGATATAGGTGAAGATCCCCACTGCCCGTGATCCTTTGTGGACATAGGGCGCCATGGCCCGCTCCAGGGAGGATATGTTAAATCCCTGGATGATCTCGGTGTGGAAATAATCCAGCACAATATCCACGGATCCCCCCTTCAGCGGATAGGCCAGTGTGTCTGTCACAAGATATAGGATCTGATAGCGCCGGTCCAGCGTCTCGATCCTGGCCTTGATATCCCGGATCACCGACAGATCGGAATCCGCGATAATATAAATTGCCTCCGGGTCCAGATACAGGATCCCGGTGCTCAAAAAGCAGATGGTATTTACAAAATTTTCCAATATCACTTTTCCCTTTAAAGGCTGGGACTGTATCTCCTTGAGGATCCAATAAAAATTCTTTTGAAGGCGGCTCACCCCGTCCGGCTTCAGGCGCCCGTAGGTCTCCCGGTTCCTGTCAATAGGCACGATCCTGGGACCTTTCTCCATCCCTCTCCCCTCATCCTTTCCCGTGTCCTTCTCCGTACTCTTCCCTGTTTTCTCCTCCGTACCCTTCCCTGTTTTCTCCTCCGTGCCCTTCCCTGTTTCCACTTCCGTATCCTTCCCCGCCTTCCCCTCTGCCTCCACCTCCATGTCTCCCCCAATATAGATCCCATCCCGGATCTCAGCTTCATATCCGCAGACACAGGATGCTTTTCCCTTTACGATCTCCAGATCCTCGATCCTGGTATCCTCATATACAAGGGATCCGCCGCAGCGGGGGCAGCACAGGATGGGCAGGATATTCAGATGGATCCCGGCCCGCCGGTGCTGCGGAGTCCTGTTTAATTCTTTTATCTGCTGCCTCAGTTCCCTGCAGGCAGTATCCAGCTTCTGTTCCTGTTCGCACACACGCCTGTGCACCTGCCTTAGCAGTTCCTTTTTAAGTCCCCATATTTCCCCTTCCGGTTTCTCCCCCCGTTCCCAGGAAAACCAATCCCCGATCTCCTTTAACAAAAACCCATCCTCCCTAAGCCCCAGGATGGTCTCCAGCTCCCTTTTACAGTCCTGGTCAAAGAATAGCTGTCCCTCCCTTTTTCCCGGGCGCAGCAGGCCCAGCTGGACATAATAGCGGACCGTCCTCACCGAAAGTCCGTATAATGTGGAAAATTCCTGTATCTTCATCCCCGTCCCCCCGTTATCTACGGCTCCAGATCTGCGATCCGCTTTTCCAGGCGCCTTTTCCTCTGTTCCCATTGTTCCCTCTCCTGCTCCAGTTCCCGCAGGCGCTCCTCCATATACAGGGCCAGCTTTCCGCTGTCCTCCGGGCTGGCGAAATTGGACAGCCTTCTAAGGGAAAGGATCTTGTGGATATCCTTTAAAGGGAACCCCACCGCCTTTGACTTTTCGATCAGCTTCATATCCGCCCGGCAGTCCTCGTTAAAACTGTATTGATGGTTCTTCACCTCGGGGACCAGCAGCCCCAGTTCCACATAGTAACGTATGGTGTGCTGAGGCACCTGGAATTCCCGCGAAAACTCACCTATCTTCATACATCGCACCTCCCCTGGATCAAATGGGCGCGAAGCACGTTCCCGTCCTTCGCCCATCCGCGCGTAACATTTATCTCTGTGGCATATCTCTGTGGCATTTGCCCCCGCCTGCCAAAAAGGAGCCGCATAAAATACGCGGCTCCTCTTAACA
The DNA here is from genome assembly GCF_040545455.1 of Enterocloster citroniae. Classification (NCBI taxonomy): domain Bacteria; kingdom Bacillati; phylum Bacillota; class Clostridia; order Lachnospirales; family Lachnospiraceae; genus Enterocloster; species Enterocloster citroniae. The sequence continues at coordinate 16,206 of NZ_JBEPLZ010000022.1, forward strand.
TCTCTTATCTCATACGGTTCCCATGATACGGCCCGATAAAATCCCCTTTACTTAGGCAGTCTGAACGAACTCTTAAGGGATACGATCCGGTTGAACACAGGCTGCTCCGGAGTGCTGTCCTTGCAGTCCACACAGAAAAAGCCGTTGCGCACAAACTGATAGCTGTCATATGCCTTTCCCTCTGCCAGGGCAGGCTCCACAAAGCAGTTTTTCAACACAGTAAGGGAATTGGGATTTAAGTTCAGGCTTCCGTCCTCATTCATCTTGCCCTTTTCCTCATCCACAATATTCTCATAAAGGCGGCACTCCACCTGCCTTGCGGTGGGAACCGCAACCCAGTGGATGGTTCCCTTTACCTTTCGCCCTTCAAAGCCGGAGCCGCTCTTGGTCTCAGGATCATAGGTTCCATGGACAACGGTCACATTGCCGTTCTCATCCTTCTCACATCCGGTGCATGTCACAAAATATGCGCCCATAAGCCGCACCTCATTACCCGGGAACATACGGAAATATTTCTTGGGCGGCTCTTCCATGAAGTCCTCCCTCTCAATATAAAGCTCACGCCCAAAGGGCACCTTCCTGTCACCCAATTCCGGATTCTCCAGGTTATTGGGGACATCCAGCAGTTCTGTCTGGCCCTCGGGATAGTTGTCGATCACCAGCTTCACAGGATCCAGGATAGCCATCATACGCGGTCTTTTAAGCTTTAAGTCCTCGCGGATACAGTATTCCAGCATGGCGTAATCCACAGAACTGTTGGCCTTTGACACGCCTACCAGATCCACAAACATCTTGATTGCTTCCGGCGTGTAGCCCCTTCTGCGCAGGGCTGCTATGGATACAAGGCGCGGATCATCCCAGCCGTCCACAATACCGTCCTCCACCAGCTTCTTGATATACCGTTTGCCTGTCACCACGTTGGTCAGGTACAGCTTTGCAAATTCAATCTGGCGCGGAGGATTCTCAAACTCACATTCCCTCACCACCCAGTCATAAAGCGGTCTGTGATCCTCAAACTCCAGGGTGCAGATGGAGTGGGTGATCTTCTCAATGGCGTCCTCAATAGGGTGGGCAAAATCATACATGGGGTAAATGCACCACTTGTCCCCTGTGTTATGATGGGCCATATGGGCCACACGGTAAATGACAGGATCCCTCATGTTGATATTGGGAGAAGCCATGTCGATCTTGGCCCGAAGCACCTTTTCCCCGTCCCTGTACTTGCCGTCCTTCATATCCTCAAACAGCTTTAGGTTCTCCTCCGGCGTCCTGTTCCTGTATGGGCTCTCCTTGCCCGGAGTGGTAAAATCTCCGCGGTACTCCCTGATCTCCTCTGCGGTCAGGTCACAGACAAATGCCTTTCCCTTTTTGATCAGGAATACTGCGCACTGGTACATCTGCTCAAAATAATTGGATGCAAAAAACAGCCTGTCGTCAAAATCAGCGCCCAGCCACTTTACATCCGCCATAATGGACTCCACAAATTCCGTCTTCTCTTTTGTTGGGTTTGTATCATCAAAACGCAGGTTGAACTTTCCACCGTATTTCTGTGCCAGCCCGTAATTCAGCAATATGGACTTGGCATGTCCGATGTGTAAATAACCGTTGGGCTCAGGCGGGAAACGGGTCTGGACATGGTCATATACGCCCTCCGCCAGGTCCTTGTCAATCTCCTGTTCAATAAAGTTCTTGGAGACTACCTCCTTTTCCTCTGTTTCCATTACGGTGTCTTTCTCTGCCATAATTGTTCCTCCGTGGTTACTATTCTAATTGAGTATAATAAATAATCATAACACATTTCTTTTGTCTGTGAAAGGGCAAAATACATTTTCAGGTAGAAATCTTCCTGTCTGTCTGCTATACTATATTAATGTGCTAAATTGTATATAAATATTAAGGAGAATTGCCAAATCATGAAAAAAGCAGCTAAGTATGCATTGATAAAGACGGTCCCCATCTTTCTGGGATACATATTCCTTGGAATTGCCTTCGGACTCCTGCTTCAAAAATCAGGTTTGGGGGTGGGCTGGGCCTTTCTCATCAGCGCCCTGGTCTATGCCGGTTCCATGCAGTTTGCCCTGGTGGGTATCCTCACCGGCGGGCTGAGCTTTATCACCACAGCCGTCATGACCCTGTTCATCAACAGCCGCCATGCCTTCTACGGACTGACCTTTATCCAGCGGTTTAAGGAAATGAAACGCACCTATCCCTATATGGTATTTTCATTGACGGACGAGACCTACTCCCTTTTGTGCTCCATGGCCCGGCCATCGGATTTCACGGACAGGGAGTGGAAGGCGGCCACATTTTTCACCGCCCTGTTTGACCAGTGTTACTGGGTGGCAGGCTCTGTCATGGGCGCCCTGATGGGGGAGCTGATCCGGTTTGACACCACAGGGATCGACTTTGCTATGACAGCCCTGTTCGTGGTGATCTGTGTGGACCAGTGGAAGGCAGCCAGGACCCACATACCGGCCATAACAGGATTTATATGCGGCGCCCTGTTCCTGATGCTGATCCGCTCATCCAACTTTATCCTGCCGGCCCTGGCAGCCACAGTAGCCTTTCTGCTGTTCCTTCAAAAAGCAGTGGAAAAGAAAATGGAGGAAACCAACCCATGACAAACCTTTCAAACCCGGCCTATGTACTGTCCACCATACTGATCTGCGCCCTGTGCACCCAGGTCACGCGCTGGCTCCCCTTTCTGCTCTTTGGCGGCAAAAAGGAGGTGCCCAGGCTGATCCGCTACCTTGGGTGCGTGCTTCCGGCCGCCATCATGGCCGTGCTGGTGGTCTACTGCCTGAAGGGCATCACGCCCTTAACCTATCCGTACGGCCTGCCGGAACTGATCTCCGTGGCCGTGGTGGTGGTCCTCCACCTGTGGAAAAGAAATACGCTGGCAAGCATTGCCCTGGGCACGGTGTGCTACATGATATTGGTCCAAATGGTATTCTGAAAGCAGGCACTGTCCCAAATCAGGCTGTAGCCCCAATCAGCTGTATCTTCAAAACAGCCTGTACATCCCCCACCGGGCGTACAGGCTGTTTTTTATGTTTCTTCCTGGACTTCGTCCAGCACAGGTTTTATGATCCCTGTGCGGACCAGCTCCACAAATGTGGGAACCAGTTCCGGATCAAACTGGGTTCCGGCACCCTTTTCCAGTTCATTGATGGCAAAATCCACTGACATGCTGGACTTATAGCTTCTCTTTGACACCATGGCGTCAAAGGAATCCGCAATACACAGGATCCTGGCCGCAAGGGGAATGTCCCTGCCCGCAATGCGGCGGGGGTATCCCCTGCCGTCATAGCGCTCATGATGACCGATGACCGCAGGGATCACGTAATCCATGGAAGGAAGGTGGCGGATAATCTCCACCGATGCCTCCACGTGGCGTTTCATCACCTCGTACTCCTCATCTGTGAGTTTGCCGGTCTTATTCAGTATATTCTCAGGTATTCCTATCTTTCCTATATCGTGGAGCAGGGCGGACTCCTTGAGTATTTCCCTGTACTCCTCGCTGGTCCTCAGGGCCTCCCCCATGGATACCGCATAGTAAGCTACATTTTTGGAATGCTGGAACGTATAGTGGTCCTTTGCATCAATGGCAGCGGTAAGGGCATAGATGGTAGGCGCATATTCAGAATACATGCTCTTGTGCTTTTTGGCCAGCCCTTCATCCGTGTCCCGGATGCCGATGATGCCGTCCGAATAGACCCGGATCCCATTCTTCCCAGAGCGCTTAACATGATATACGGCACAGTCCGCATTGGATACCAGTTCCTGCAGACTGGCCGCCCCGTAAGGGATGGCGCAGATGCCGCAGCTGACAGTCAAAGGCTTGAGATACGTCTCCACGCAGTCCCGGTTCATGTTCTGGATCTGACGCGAAATATTCTCCGACAAATTCTGGGCCGAATAGATGTCATAGTCCGGCAGGATCACAGCAAACTCCTTGCCGCTGTAGCGGGCGCAGAAACCATTATCCCCCACCGTGCCCTGGATGATCCGCGCAATATGCACCAGGGCCCGGTCCCCCTCCTGGTTGCCGTAAAGCTGGTTGTACAGCTTAAAGTCATCCACATTAAAAATGGACAAAGCCAGGGAAGTCCGTCTGCATTTTTCAAATGTTTCTTCCAGCACCTCATAAAAATACTTTCTGTTTAAAAGGCCGGTCAGCTCATCCGTCCTGGCCTCCTCGTAGGCCTTTTCATACAGCCTGGAATTCTTTACTGCAATGGAGCTTACAGATTCAATGGAGTTGAGGAAAATGATATCCTCCTCCGTGTAGCCTGACCGCAGTTTGCTCTTTTTGTCCTTGCCTCCAAGGAGCACCAGGCCTGCCAGGTCATCTCCGTCCTTCAGGGGAAGCAGGCACTCGATCTTCAGATTTTCCAGCTGACTTTTTTCTTCCTCCCACATGGACTTGTACTCCACTGTCCGCTTAAAGTCCCTGAGCAAAAGGCAGGTGTCATGGTTCTTCAGCCAGCCCACAAGGGGTGAGCTTCCGTTCAAAATAAAATTCTTATCATCCAGAGGGCTGCTGCTGAACACGGCCGGATAATTTCCCTGCCCGTCATTGATGCAGATATAGATCTTCTTTGCATGAAGGGTATCCGTGATCACGGACACCAGGCCCTGAAGTATCTCATTCAGCCTCAGGGACTGGGATACCAGGGAGGTGTATTCGCTCAGGCGCTCGGTCTGGCTCACCTCCTCTTTTATGAACAGCTTGTCAAAAAAACCCTTGGCAACTGTATAGATCAGCATGGTGGCCAGCATGGTCAGGGTGGCCACGATCATAACACTAAAGGGCGCCAGCATGGGAACCGAGGTCCGTATCAGCTGCTCCAGTGTCTGGGCAATGTTATAAAACGCCAGGGCGCTGATGGCCATTGCAATGATATAACAGTTTCCCCGTGAAAACAGCAGGGTCATCTTAAACACATGCCTGGAATACAGGGTGTAGAACATGACCCCCGCGTTCACCGCCCCTGCCAGGATATCGATGGGAAACCCGTTAAACACAGGCACTGCCATGTTGCCTGCAAAGAGCAGCAGGATGCCTGATAACAGGGGAACCACTTTAGAGCACACGCTCTTATTCTTCCTGCAGCTCCATATGATGACCGCTGAATGGATGACCACCAGAAAGCAGATGCCGTAGATTGCGACCACGCGCCAGGTCATGTGGTACACGAAAAACGCATTGCTGCCGATCCAGGTGATCTCCGGCGCTTCCAGCAAATGCCTTGTGGCCATGTTATAGATATTTACTGCCAATATCAAAAACAGCCACATACGGTGGGATGATCTGGGCGAATGGCCGCAGAAATCCCGTATAAAACAAAAGAACGTATAAGGTACCAGGGCAATTCCCAGCAGCGAAAGATGGAACCATACCTGGTAGGACGGCCATGCCGTAAGCCTCATAAGCAGAGAGCCGCCTGTCCATAAGATCATGCTTCCCAAAACAGCGATGAAATCCCTGACCAGCTTTGACTTTTTAGCTGACAGGAAGGCCAACATGAGAAACATGTAGAAATATAAGGCTGTGACGGAAATAAAAACATAACTTCTCATACACTCAATATCTCCTCTGCCTGTTTGTCGGCTCCTGCATCCTTACCATCTCCTGTACATCATGGATGGAAGGGTTAATATGTCTCAGCGTCTTTCCAGCCCTTTCCTTGTATGCCTTAAACGTGCCGCATCTGAGAACTGTGATCTCCAGCGGGTCCATACCCAGGATCCGTTTCAGGTCCTGGTAATCCTGGTCCACATATTTAAAATAAATGGTAAGATGCTCCTTTAACAATTCCCTGCTCACCGCACGGTTCACCACCGTGCCCGGCGCCAGCTCCACATACATGTGCAGATACGGCCTGCCCTTATCCGGCGTAAACTCCTTCAGGGCCACCCAGCCTGCCACCTCTAACCCTGAGAGCTCGATCACATTCTTGATGGAATTCTCCGATATCCGGGTAAATCCCGCGATATCGATGATGTCCGGAACCCTGTCTATGTATTCAAACCTGGGGATCCTGGTGTCGTCCTCCTTGCTGGCAAGACCCAGGCAGCGGTACATATCCCCCACCCGGTACCTGGCAAATGCCCCTCCCTTTAACACGGTCAGAACCAGCTCATATACCTCTCCCGGCACCACCTGGTCCATGCACACGGTCTTGGGGGCGTAGGAGGGATCCTCCATATTCCTGTACATCTCATCCTGAGGCATGAACTCATAAAAACATGCGTCAGGGAAAAAGTACAGTCCATTGCGGTTCCATGTCTCTGTACCTACAAAGCTGGGCTCCGTTCCGGCAAATACCTCCACCGGACGCACGCCCCACAATTCCTCCAGATCATCCTTATAGCAGCGGTTGTCGGTGCCCGCGCAAAGGAATCCCTTCAGCTTAAAAAGATCCTTTGGCATCAGCTGGCGGTTTTCCTTCTGGCACTGTTTTTTTGCCTTAAGGAACTTCACAGCCATGTTGGGTGGCATGGTAAACAGCTTCTTTAAGGAGGATCCCCCTTTCCTGCCGCCTTCGGACAGACTGGCGATGCTCATGCTCACATAATAAGCCACGCTTCCCATGCCGAAAAAGAAATCGATCCCCTTGCTGAGCCCCATTTTAAAGCCCTTTTTATTGCGCTCGGAAAACGTCATGTTCACCGCTTCATTCACAGGAGGCAGAAACTCCATGTGAAACTGGTCCTGCAGCCCCAGCGGGATCAGCCCGGTGATATACGGAAGGGGCGCCAGTCCATAGAGAAAGGTATCGCCGATACTGATGTCAAAGCTTCCCCTCCCCTTGCTGGTAGCCATCATAAGGCAGGTGATAATGTTATTCTTATAAGTCTCCAGCATGGCATTGGTGTAGGGAGCCACCTTAATAGGGTGTTTGCCCCCCTCCCAGGTGGTCTGAAGCCATATGATGGGCTTATCCGGAAGCATGTCCTCCTTTTTTAGAAGCAGTACATCCGCATAGTCTTCATAGGTGGTCAGGGGCACCATGGAACGGAATTCCTCCACATTAGAAGGAGTTCTGCCCTTTAATATCTTCTGCCCCAGGGGACTGCTGCTCCAGAGCCGGATCTGTTCTTCCAGCAGCCTTCGCTGTATCCTCATATAGGATTCCATATCCAGATCCAGGAAACCGCAGTATTCCTGCCAGATCCGGTCGTACTCCTGGTTAGCCAGCTTTTCCTCAAATGTCATTGATCCTCACCGCCTTTTACTGTTTTGTATGAAATTCGGTATCAAAAATGGCACGGTTCTCTTATAATCCTCGTAATCAGAAAACTCCGCCGCAAAGATGCAACGGTCCTGGTACCAGGCATACAGCAGGTTGAGAAAGGACAGGACCAGGCAGAGTATCACCCGTTCCCCAAGGGAAGTGGACATGCCCAGACAGAAAAAGCATCCGAAAAACCACCAGATACCCGGATGGCGGCACCAGCCGTACATCCCGCTCCTGCACACCGTGTGCAGGTCCGCCTCCTTGCAGTAAGTACTGTCAAAGGGGAGGGCAAAATACAGTGTATAAATGAGAAGGGCCAGGAAAACAGCCGCTCCCGTAAGCCACAAAAGCCATCCCCCAAACCTTACGGTCTGGGACAGCCGTACCAGACGGACAGCCACCACTGCCAGACACACATTCCCGGCTGCAAACAGGTGGGACATCCACTGCTTTTTAAGAAAGACCCTGTTCCAGTCATACAAAAAAAACATCCCAAAAGCCCCCAGGCCAAGTATCCAGTCAAGCATTCATTAGCCCCCCTGCCAAAAAGAAAAAACGGAAGTCAGCATATCTAAAAATATCTGACCCCCGTATGAAATCACTCACAAATTTACTCATGCAGTCTCCCCCATATATATGACAATAACTCACAATTAACGCATTACAAAAAGATTGTATTTTACGGACAATATCAATCTTATCACAAAGTGGCTAAAAACGGAAGGGATTTGCCCGGATATTATTTTTCTATTTATGATTAATTTGGGCTTATTTTGTAATTATTCAAAATTAATTGTAGAAACGGAACAATTACATGCCCCTCCGTTCTGAAGGCGGAACCTTTGGATGGCTTTTGGGCAACAAAAAAATCCCTTGAATAATCAAGGGATCCATTCAGCTGCTGACGGGAATCGGACCCGTGACCTCCGCACTACCAATGCGACGCTCTACCGACTGAGCCACAGCAGCAACTTTATTTGGTATCGCTCACGCGAACCTTGTATATATTATCATGAGCCCAGATATTTGTCAACAACTAATTTTACTTTTTTTATTTTCCCCTGTCAGACTCCTGTCAGGCAGAGAACACAAGTGATAATACAAGTGATCCGTATACAAAATTGAAGTGAAATGCCGGATGCCACAACAGTATTGGAACATCCGGCTTCTGCTGTCTAAAAAATACCTTCGTAGCTCTCCCTGAGTGTATCACAGGACCGGCCCAGCTTCTCAAGTTCCTCCTCTGTCAGCGACAGGGGCAGAACCCGCTGGATCCCGTTCTGGTTAATAATACACGGCACGCCCACATATACGTCCCTCTGGCCGTACTCTCCCCTGAGCATGGCCGATACGGTGAGCACACTGTGTTCATCGCCCAGAATGGCCTTCGTGATCCTTGTAAGGGCCATTCCGATGCCATAGTATGTTGCATTTTTGGCCTCAATGATCTTATAGGCGGCGGTGCGCACCTCCTCCTCGATCTCCTCAAACCTGGTGCGGCACAGTTCATCCCCGGATTCACTGCACAGTTCCAGGATGGGCTTGGTGGCCAAAAGCGCCTGGCTCCAGGGCACAAACTCGCTGTCCCCATGTTCACCCATCACATAGGCGTGGACGTTCCTTGGGTCAGCCTTCAGGTAATCCCCCAAAAGGTAGCGCAGCCTGGCTGTATCCAGGGCCGTGCCGCTGCCCAGCACACGCCTGGGATTAAACCCTGACAATGTACAGGTGATCCTTGTCATGATATCCACCGGGTTGGTGGCTACCAGGAAGATCCCATTAAATCCCGAGGAAGTCACCGGATCGATAATGGAGCGGAACACCTGGGCGTTGCGCTTTAAAAGATCCAGCCTTGTCTCCCCCTGCTTCTGGGCAACCCCTGCACAGATGACCACGATATCCGCGTCTGAACAGTCATTGTAATCACCTGCATATATGGTCATGCTGGCGTTGGCAAATGCCAGGCCGTGGTTTAGGTCCATGGCCTCTCCTTCCGCCCTCTTTCTGTTTACATCAATGAGCACCAGTTCGTCACACACCGACTGGTTCAGAAGGCTGTACGCATAACTCATACCAACCATTCCGGTTCCCACGATCACAACTTTTCTCTTATCCACCTTCATTGAGTTGCTCCTTTCCAGGACATTGACTGCCCTCTGACATAAGTATAGTATATCAGGAAAGACTCACGGTTATTCTATCCATATCCCTCTATCTTGCCAATTTCTTTTCCATCAGCTCACTGTTGCTGCTGTATGCAATGGTATTTTCACGTGAGATCCTGCCTTCGCGGTAAAGCCGGATCAGGCTGTTGTCCATGGATACCATGCCTTCCTCCTGGGATGTGGCGATCACTCCGTCAATCTGGTGGATCTTGGACTCACGGATCATGTTGCGGATGGCATTATTCAGGAACATGATTTCAAATGCAGGCTGCACGCCTCCGTCCACGGTGGGGATCAGCTGCTGGGAAATGACCCCGTCCAGCACCATGGCCAGCTGGGTCCGGATCTGCTGCTGCTGATTGGGAGGAAATGCATCAATGACCCTGTCAATGGTATTAGCCGCCCCCACGGTGTGCAGGGTGGACAGGATGAGATGTCCTGTCTCAGCCGCCGTCATGGCAATGCTGATGGTTTCATAATCCCTCATTTCACCCAGGAGGATCACATCCGGGGCCTGCCGCAGGGATGCCCTCAGGCCGGTGACATAGCTGTCCGTATCAGTCACGATCTCCCTCTGGGTCACAACACTCAGCTTATGCCTGTGAAGGTACTCAATGGGATCTTCCAGGGTGATGACATGGGCGTTCCTGGTACGGTTGATCTCATCTATGATGCAGGCCAGGGTGGTGCTTTTCCCGCTGCCCGCAGGACCTGTGACAAGCACCATGCCCTTGGTCAGCTTTGCCACGTCAATGATGCTCTTGGGCAGATGCAGCTGCCCCGCGTCCGGCAGTTCAAAACGTACCACACGGATGATCCCGGCCAGTGAACCTCTCTGCCTGAATACGCTGGCACGGAACCTGGATACGCCGGGGATGGCAAAGGAAAAATCATCATCCCCGTGGGACTGTACCTTTTCCATGTTCCTGTTCTTAGCCAGTCCATAGATCTGCCCGATCATCTCATTCATCTCATCCGGCATGATCCTGTCATCGCCCTGATAGATGATCCTGCCTCCTATCTTATAGGAAAAGGGCATGCCGGGAATCAGGAAAATATCGGCTGCATTCTTTTCCACTGCTGCTGTGAGTAATTCCATAACATTCATAACTTCTTGCTCCTTTATATCACGATACGTGTCCCCAGCCTGCAGGCGCACAGGATCCAATGTTCAAAAAAACAGCTTCCCCCGCCTCTTAAGGATCCCCCTCACCCCTGTGAGGACGAGGCTCCACCATCCCATACCGGCATGGAGTTGTCGATCTCGTACTCCTCACTGCTGTACACATACCAGGATTTTATCTCGTAACGTTTTTCCCCGCACATGAGCACCAGTTCAATGTGGAGGGACTGCCCCCTGTCCATGGGGATATCCGTGGTGATAAGGCCGGCTTCCCGGTCATAAAGCTCGCCTAACCGGTCCTTTATTTCCAGGCTGCACTGGGTGGAATCCCTCCCCTTCCCCATCTCTTCCATAAGGACCTGGTCCACCTCCTTCAGCCACTGCTGTCCCTTGTTATCCGCCTCATAATATCCGGTGACCGCTTCTGCATTGCGGCTGGCCAGCATTAAGTCCCCCTGGGCGCTGCTCAGGGAAAGCAGGCCAAAGGTGGCCATACACAGCACGATAAAAATAAGGATAAGGGAGGAGACACCGATATTAACTTTATTTCTGGAGTTCTGTCCTGCCATCTGTTTCCTCTTTCATGGATTTTATATTCCCAAACCATCTTCTACGGAGCCTCATAGTCTTCCGTCTGAAGGCGGTAAAGGACCTTCCCCTTATCGCCTCCGTTATCATAGCGCATCACCAGGATATCGGCCCGCCTCATGCTGTCCACCGTACCCTGGTAAATGATTCCCAGATATGGCGTATGGGATGACGGTTCAGTAACCTGCCACTCGCTGTCCCAATATATGGCATGCATCCCCTCGTATCCCGGGCCGGCCGTCAGTTCCTTAAGCCAGTCGGCCCGGGCCTGATCCTCGCTGTCGGCATTTACCAGATGCTCCCATATATTCCGATCCGGCAGTGTCCCGCTCCACTGGGGTTCCTGTCCCGCCTTCAGCTCCTCTGCCAGGCTTTGGGCCATGAGGACCGCCTGATTGATATCCCTGGCATCCCTGCTGATGCGGTCTGATTTCACAAACACCATTACACAGATGCTGGCGCAGATAATAAAAAAACCCACCACCACCAGCATTTCCATCAAAAATGGCCCTGAACCGGACCCGCTCTTCCTATTCATCCGTCTCAAGTCCTCCGCTCCTGAGAGAAAGGCTGATGGCGCCTCCCCCTTCTCCCAGCGTTTCTATGTGCAGCAGCGGTCCGCTTTTTTTAAGTTCCAGCCCGCCGCACTCCAGTATCTCCAGTCCGTCCTCCAGCCCCAGCCCGCTCTGAGTATCTGTAAACAGCTCGCGGATAGTACCGTCCTTCCAGTAGATCCAGGTCACGTATTCAGATCCCCCGATCTCCTGCTTCATCTCAAGCACACCGGTCCCGTCCACGTCCACCACATCCACAAGGCCGGCCCGGTCGCCCTGGCGTACCTTATTGGCAATATAGCTGAGGGCTGTATTGCCCGTATAATTCAGATCACTGCGCACTGTAATGTTCTCATATACCCTGCTTCCGATCAGCACCGTAAAGAGGGCACTCAGAACAAATACCAGAAACAGCAGCATTGTAAAAAGCACACTCATGGTATGGCCCTTTTTCTCTGTTTTCTGAATCATTCTGTTGCCCCCTATTCCTCTATGGGTATGATATTGATCTCCGGCATTACATTGGATGCAAAGCCATCGTAAAATACATTATATTTCTTACGGTTGATCTGAACCCCGTAATTTTCCTCCAAATATTCCACGCTGGGCGGATAACGCCCCTCAATGGCATAACACTGGACCGAAGCCCTTGTAACGGCTTTTTTTAAAGTCTCTTCCTCCCTGCCCCCTGTCCGGCCCGCAAAATTCATTGTGACAATGGCAAATACCGCCACTGCCACTGCCATGGCTGTCAGGGATAACAGGTAGCCATATACGGTATTCTTTTCTTTCTTTGTGTCCCGAACCTTCATGACCCGGCCTCCTAACCGATCGCTGACAGCACTCCCACCAGCGGAAGCATGACAGACAGTAGCACCAGCCCCACAGACACTGCCAGGACCGCTACGATCGTAGGTTCAAACCTGGCGATCATATTGTCTATGGCGGCATCCGCCATCTCCTCGTAATCACCGGAGATTTCCTCCATGACCTGATCCAGATGGCCGCTTCTGCTTCCCACTTTGATCATCTGTATATAAAAGCCTGAGAACAGGCCAGTGTCCTTCATAGACTGGTAATAACTCTCGCCCATCTGAAGCTGTTCCGAACATTTGCCAATGCGCTCAGCCACTGTCTGGTTGGCAACCAGTTCCCTTGCCAGTTCCATTCCCTTTTCCAGCTCCATTCCACTCTTTAAGGTCAGGGCCAGCACAGCGGTAAAACGGCGGTTGGCCACGGCCAGGGCAATCTTGCTGCGTCCCTTTACATAGCTGATGAACCGCTCCACAAAGCCAAACTTCTTGCCAAACCTGGAAGCCAGCCAGATACCGCCTATGAACACTGCCAAAAGGGCGGATACCACCAGGGCGCCTCCGCTGAATACGCCTCCCAGGCGGATCGCCGAGACAGCCACCGGGGACATCTGAGCCCCCAGCTGCTCATACACCTTGTTAAATACCGGCATGACCCGTGAAAACAGAACAAACAAAACCACCAAAAGCATGACAACCATCATAATGGGATAGGTCACTGCATTCTTGATGGCCTGTATCAGGCGGTATTCCTTATCATAATATTGGGAAAGGGACTGCATCATCTGGTCCATGGTGCCTGTCTGCTGGCCCAGCTTAGCCATCTTCACCACATAGTCAGGAAATACCTTTGCGTCTTCCAGCACCTTAAAAAAAGGATCTCCCAGTTCCACGCCCTCCGCCATGTAGAGCAGCATATCCTTTTCCTTTTTGTCCGCCGCGTCCTCGGCCATAATGGAAAGACCCTCATCCAGCGGCACCGCGGCTTCCAGCAGCAGTGATATCTGCAGGCAGAACGCGGACAGCTCCCGGTAGGAATAGCGGTAATACGCCTCTCCTTGCTTTGCCATCTCCTTGCCTCCTGTTAATAGCTGTATTTTGCCTTATAATTGGCGCCATTGCCAATGTACTGCATGATCTCCTGGCTTTGGCCGCTGGAGGATGCAAATGTGGGATCCATTAGTTTCCAGCTGTTCCCATCAAAATAAATAATGTTATCCACCCAGCCCTGTCCTTCCAGGTACACGTTGATCCATGCGTGATACAGGTTCCCTGTATAACCAACCACCAGCTTGGTGGGAATGTCCTGGGAACGGAGCATGGCCGTCATCAGTGCCGCATAATCAAAGCAAATCCCCTTTTTCTGGGCCAGCACCACATCCACATTGGGAAGATAGCCCGACTGAACGGAGGTGGCCTTGGCCGTATCGTAGGATACGTTGTCAATCACGTAATTGTAAATAGCTGCCACTACCCCGATCTGATCCGATGCACCTGCCGCAACCGCCGCACCTGTCTGGACCGCTGCGCTGGCAGCATTAAAATTCACATACTGGTTGGGGTACAGGAACGGACCAAACTGGTTGGTGACCCCCGCGTCAATGCTCTGGCTGAAGGCCTGGGAATACTGGTTGCCCTGAATATTCTCAAACACCTTTACCTGATAGGATCCGCTGCCCTCCGACAGTGGGAACACCTCATAAACGCCGCTGTTGTTCAGATCATATGTATAAGTCTCGGAGCCGCTTTTGGTTATCTGTATCTTGATCTTCCCAACGCTGCCCGTGTACTTGACCATGATATAACCCTCTGAGACATTGGAGGCGTCCAGAGTAGCCTTTTCGTTCTTATAAGTAGTTGTGCCGGACGCAATGGGCGTGCGCACATAGCTTCCGGCCGGTTTGCTGTAAAGGGGCACCTGGGCATCGTCTATCTCCACCGCCGCCTTGCCGGACTGGGCCAGGGCGGCCGGTGATGAGATCCCACCCGCGGCCACACAGGCCGCTGCCAGGAATGCCGTTAATTTAACAGATGTTTGACCGATTATTTTCAACATAAGATCACCTCTTACTAAATCAATGGGATTCATGCGTATATCTGCAGACCGCCCCGGTGTTAAGCCATGGTGCGCTGCCTTACGATCTCGTAGGCCAGCACGCCTGCTGCCACAGAGGCGTTCAGTGAATCAATATCACCCTTCATGGGTATGGATGCTGTCATATCGCAGTGTTCACTCACCAGCTTGCCCACACCCTCCCCTTCATTGCCAATCACAAGTCCAATGGGTCCTTTCAGGTTCACTTTATACATCACTTCACCGCCCATGTCGGCACACACAAACCACATGCCCTTTTTCTTCAGATCTTCCATGGTGGCCGTAAGGTTGGTAACTTTTGCAACCGGGGTATAGTTAAGGGCCCCTGCGGAAGTCCTGGCAACCGTGGCTGTCAGTCCCACGGCCCTGCGCTTTGGGATAATGACTCCATGGGCGCCGGCCAGATTGGCTGTCCTGATGATAGCTCCCAGATTATGGGGATCCTCGATCCCGTCCAAAAGGATCAAAAAGGGCGGTTCCCCCTTTTCCTCAGCGGCCTTCAGCATATCCTCCACCTCTGCGTATTCATAAGCGGCGGCAGATGCAATAACGCCCTGGTGCTTTCCTGTCTCAGACATCTGGTCCAGACGTTCCTTGGTCACATAATTGACGATCGTGTCATGTTTCTTTGCTTCCCGGACAATGGTGCGCACCGGCCCGTCCTGACAGCCGTCCAGTACAAACAGCTTGTCAATGGTCTTGCCGGAGCGAAAGGCTTCCAGCACTGCATTGCGCCCTTCTATGGTCAGTTCTTCATATCTCATCTCATGTCTCCTGTTTCTTCGGTTTCTCCTGTGGATTTTCCGTCCCTGTCCTCACAGTCAGTCCTTCCAGCCGGATCAGCCCCGCTTTCCACAGGCAGTTCCCCCAGCCGGATCAGGCCCTGGCTTACAATGTATACCAGACGTTCAAACTCTTCCTTAATGAACAGCCAGCCCACCAGGGCCTCCATTCCGGTAGCGGTCCGGTAATCGATGACCGAAGCATTCTTTGCCGTTGTGGCGGACTTTGCATTGCGTCCACGCTTGTACACCCCATGTTCTTCCTCTGTCAGCAGTTCTTCCACCGCCCTTATGAGGGCGGCCTGGGTGGGTGCCTTTACCAGCTGGGCACTGCGCTTGTGCATCTTGTTCACCTGCATGCTGCCCTGGTTGATGACCCTGGCGCGGATGATCAGTTCATACACCGCATCCCCAATATAGGCCAGAACCAGTGGCGAGTAGGAATTCGCGTCCACTGGTTCAAGCTTCATACACTGTTTATAATATGTGAGAAAATCTGTTGTGGTTACACTCTCTTCCACTTTACACCCTCTCTGGTGTCCTCCAGGACAATACCCATATCCAGAAGTTTTCCGCGGATCTCATCTGCCAGCGCAAAGTTCTTATCCTTTCTTGCCTGCTGTCTGGCCGCGATCATATCCTCGATATCGCTGTCCAGCACTTCTTCCTTTTTCTCTGTGATAATGCCCAGGACATCGCACAGATCCTCAATGGTCTTTTTCAGATAGGACACATATGCTTTGGTGCTGGAAGCATCCGCCGTGGAGTTGGCCAGCTTCACCAGCTCAAACACTGCGGAAATGGCATCAGCTGTATTAAAATCGTCATCCATGGCTTCCTCAAACTTGCCAAGCAGCCTGCCTGCTTCTTCCATATTATTCTTCTCTGCATCGGTAACGTCCGCACCCTCAGCCTTTGCATCCAGGTCCTTTAACTTATCCACACAGTTTAAGATACGCTCCAGGCCGTTCTTGGACGCCTCCATCAGATCCGCGCTGAAGTTCAGCGGGCTGCGGTAATGGGCGCTGAGCATAAAGAAGCGCAGTACCTGCAGATCATACTTTTCACTGATCTCACGCACTGTAAAGAAGTTTCCAAGGGACTTGGACATCTTCCTGTTATCGATGTTAAGGAATGCGTTGTGCATCCAGTAGGTTGCAAACGGTTTTTCATTGGCGCATTCACTCTGTGCGATCTCATTCTCATGGTGAGGGAAGATCAGATCCTCGCCGCCCGCGTGGATATCGATCTGGTCACCCAGATACCGTTTGGACATCACAGAGCACTCAATATGCCAGCCCGGCCGGCCCTTGCACCATGGGGACTCCCAGTATGGCTCCCCTTCCTTTTTCGGCTTCCACAGCACGAAGTCGCTGGGATCTTCCTTGCCTTCCTCACCGGTCACCTTGATCTCGCGGAAACCGGACTGAAGCTCATCCAGGTTCTTATGGGACAGCTTGCCGTACTCCTCAAAGGAACCTGTCCTGAAATAAACGGTTCCGTCCGCAGCCGTATAAGCATGGCCCTTGTCGATCAGGGTCTGGATCATCTCCAGCATACCGCAGATTTCCTGGGTTGCCTGGGGATGAACGGTGGCCGGCTTAACATTCATACCCGCCATGTCCTTTTTGCATTCTTCAATATAGCGCTGGGAAACCGTATCCGCATCCACGCCTTCCTCAATCGCCTTCTTGATGATCTTGTCGTCCACATCCGTAAAGTTGGAGACATAGCGCACATTATATCCCTTGTACTCAAAGTATCTGCGCACTGTGTCAAACACGATCATGGGCCTTGCATTCCCGATATGGATCAGATTATAGACAGTGGGGCCGCAGACATACATCTTGACCTCACCTGGCGTCAGGGGTACAAACTCTTCTTTTCTTCTGCTTAATGTGTTAAATATTTTCATATTCTCATTCTCCTCATGGATTATTTCTTTCTCTGCTTTGCATACCCTAAACGGACAAGGGTTATGTTTTACCTTCATATCCTAATAAGCTGCTTATCATTATAAATCTTTTGATCTCATCCCCGGCCACAGCCAGGACAGCTTTTGCAGCCCTCTGCCATCATTTTATTATCATAGCAGTAATCAGCCACTTCCGTCAATAAGGTAATTGCCTGAGAAGAAATCCCCTCCCCGGTTCCTGTGAAACCAAGTCCTTCCTCCGTGGTAGCTTTGACGCTGACCCTGGACACATCCAGATGGAGTGCATCGGCTATATTCGATGCCATCCGGGGCCTGTAGGGCGCGAGTTTCGGCCTCTGGGCAATAATGGTGGCGTCAATGTTTTCTATGACATATCCCTTTTCCTCCAGGAGTTCCCCCACCTTCTTTAACAGTTCTATGCTGGAAATCCCTTTGTATGCCGGGTCCGTGTCCGGAAAATGCTGTCCGATATCACCCAGGGCAGCAGCCCCCAGCAGGGCATCCATCACTGCGTGTACCAGCACGTCCGCATCTGAGTGTCCCAAAAGTCCCTTTTCATAGGGCACATCCACACCGCCCAGAATCAGCCTGCGGCCCTCTGCCAGCTTATGCACATCATATCCTTGTCCGATTCTCATAATATCTCCTTATAACTGTCTCTATAACTGTCACTATAACCGTCTCGGTTTGGCAGTATTATATCATCATCCGCACCTTCCGGGCAATACATCCTGCCTGGATATCTGTCTGAAGCCCGCAGAATTCCCCATCCGCATGGACGGGAAGGGCTGCCTCCGTGTGGATAGCGATCTCCCTGCACTCAAAATTCCTGACCCCCTTCTGCCTGCCTCTGCGGCCTGCAAAGGCTGACAAAAGCACCGGGATCAGCTTTGTCCTGGTTGCGTGGCTGACCACGCATATATTCATCTTTCCATCACATCCATCCGCCTTGGGGGCAAACAAAAAACCGCCGCCCTCTGAGGGCTGGATATGGCATGAGATAAAAAGTATGTTGTTAAACTCTACCTTCTTGACACCGTCCAGCACAATGTAGCCCTTGGAGGACTTGCATCTGAAAAACTGGCGGATGCCTAAAATGATATAAGAAAGTCTGCCCAATCCCATGCGGCTTAAACGCTGCCGGCATCTGGATGTCAGCGCCTCCTGGCACACAGCCGCATCATATCCGATGCCTGCGCTCACCAGAAAACGTCTGTGGGACAGTTCCTGTTCCCCGTAAGAGAGGACTCCATAATCGATCATGGTAAAATGTCTGGGTGTAAGCTGCTTTTTCAGACACTTGATCACACTTCTGGGCATATGCAGGCTTCTAGCCAGATCATTGCCGGAACCAGCCGGTATATACCCCAGGCTTAAAGGGGCATGGAAAGAAACGCCGTCCAGGACCTCATTCATGGTCCCATCGCCGCCCACCACGATGATATACCGCGGTTCCCGCACACCATCAGTCAGCTTCCTGGCAATGGATCTGGCATCGCCGGTCCCCTCTGTCAGGAAAGCTTCATATTCTATATTATGATTATCCATATAGCGGGCCATGACTTTCCAGAGATTCATGCCTCTGCCGCTTCCCGCATTAGGGTTTACAATAAAGTTATACATAAGCGGTATCAGGGGTCCTTTCCTAGTTCTTTACAATTACATATTGCCTTCCGATATTATACCATAATCCCATATAAAACACTAAGAAAATTTCTATAAAAAAAATTGCAGAAAAAGTCTTGACAATTACCACAATTTATCATATACTGTACAGGCAGTCGCGATTAAGCTGCTGCGAAAGCCTTGGAATGTGGGGTCTTAGCTCAGCTGGGAGAGCATCTGCCTTACAAGCAGAGGGTCACAGGTTCGAGCCCTGTAGGCCCCACTACCTACCAAAATCTAATATGGCGGAATAGCTCAGTTGGCTAGAGCACACGGTTCATACCCGTGGTGTCGAGAGTTCAAGTCTCCCTTCCGCTACTGCTAAACCCTTGAATAATCAAGGGTTTTTTCTTTATCTAAGATCAATACTTATACCAAAAAAAAATAATTTATGGACTTTTTATGGACTAACCTATCTTACGATTAATATTAAAAAACGGAACCGCATATCTGGTACCCGCTTTTCTAAACTCATCCTCTTTGCTTACTGTCAATCAGGCTTTTGTAATAGGCCCAGTTGAGGGTTATTGCTACTGCCTGAGCCACCTTTTCATCAACCTCATCATGCTCACCTATTTCCTTCATGCATATATCGACAAACCTGTCCTCGTCTATTGGATATGCCATAGAAACTTCCTCCTTTGTATAAGGTAAAATCATCTAAAGAAATCCCATCTGTGCTTCCAATTTTATTACACCTCTTATAAATATCATACCTTCGTCTCCTTTCCAGCTTATTTATTTGCCTTTAAATGGAGAACGTACCATTTCCAATAATCCCCTGTCCTGCTCGGAACTCCGAGCACTTTTTCAATTCAGAGACAATCCGTATCAAGAAGGTCATAAAATTTCACCTTCAGTCCTCTTGCCAGCTGCTCCAGAGTATCTACCCGCGGCATTGACCCCTTCCTTATTTCATGCACTGTTGATGGAGATAACCCTGTCATAATGCTGACTTGACGTTCGGTCAATTTTCTCTTTAGCATAATCTCATCAAGCAGTATCTTCATAATTACGAATATACTACTTTTTTCACATACCGCCACTGGAAAATTATACCATTCTTTATCTCACATTATTCCATATGGATCCTCTGCCAAAACTTTAAGTTGCGCGAGCTCCAAATTGGCTGCCGCAGTCTCTTCGTTTATATAATGTATATTTTCAAATTGCAGCTTTGTGTAAGTCATGGCTGCAAACATATCACTTGCAGCTGTATCAGATTGATAAACGACATAGGAATCAATAATCATAACCATCTTCTCCTCTAATATTTTGGTTTCCTATATATTATCATCTTCTTTATTGCTTCAATATACTCTATAAAATGAATATGAAAATCATGATATATCGATGTACAGCTATATACAAAAAACAACGCCACGAAATAGGCTTAAATTTTTATCTTACTCTCGGGTATTGGACCATGACCATAAATAACTCCTCTGCCCTGGCAAGATTATAAAACAGAGGGGTGATATCATTTCATATATTCTTAGCATAATCGATGAATTCCTTCACTGATTTAAAACCTCTATGCTTGGTTAAATCAACATAAAGTCCTGACGATAAGGCCAAAGCATTATATGCAAAGCTGTACAAATCAGAAGTTTTGTCATCAACTGGAAAATAACAATCAGGAATTAAGTCATTTTTATCAGTGACAATATATAGTCGCCGTTCTTCTATGAATGTTCATCGAGTTATATCATTCTGATAGATATATTATGTACATGTGTGATATAACCTAAACAGCCGGGGCATACTACACCTAAAAAGAGAGGTGATCAATATGCCAGCAGCGCACAAGGGAGCAATAAGTTTTGGGCTTGTACACATTCCTGTAGCCTTGCACACAGCCACACAGGATAATGACATCCATTTTAACCAACTTTGTAAAGAGGATGGTTCCCGGGTAAAGTATAAAAAAGTCTGTGCCAATTGCGGCAAGGAAGTAGGCACACAGGATATAATTAAAGGGTTTGAGTTTGCGCCAGGTCAATATGTGACAATGACTGATGCAGATTTTGAGAAAGCCAAAACCGAAAAGGACAAAACAATCCAAATCCTACATTTTACAGATATCCACAACATACGTCCCATCTATTTTGATAAAACGTATCATGCAGTTGTTGAGGCTGGCGGGGATAAAGCCTATGAGTTACTCCGCAAGGCCATGTTAGATGAGGGCAAGGTGGCAATAGCTAAGACTGTAATGGGGCAATCCGAAAAGCTACTTTGTTTGATTCCTACACCAAAGGGAATGCTTGTGGAAACCCTATTTTTCGCGGATGAGGTGAAAGAAATTCCAAAGGAACCAGCACACCCCGAATTGCAGCAGCAAGAACTGGATATGGCAAAGATGCTTATTAACTCCATGGACAAAGAGTTTGAGCCAGAATTGTATCATGATGAATACCAAATAAGGCTAAGGCAAATTATAGAAGCTAAAATAAACGGTCAGGAAATTGTTAATGCACCAACAGAGCATCAGGACAACGTAATCGATATCATGGAGGCACTGCAGCGTAGCCTTGCGCAGGTATCAGACAATAAGCCTCCGACCAAACGTAAGCCGCGCAAAAAGGCTGCAACAGCATGATGGACCTCTTTGACAGTAAAAATATTAAACCAATGCTGATCGGAAAAGAGATGGCTCCATTTGATGATCCAAACTATATCTATGAGTTAAAATGGGACGGAGAACGGTGTGTGGCCTATTTGGAGCCAGGTAAGCCGCCAGAGTTACGTAACAAACGTAACGTCCGTATGCTATCCAAAGTACCAGAGTTGGCAGAAATCAGTAAGCAGGTCAAAAAACGTTGCATTTTGGATGGCGAACTTTTTATCCTTAAAGATGGACGTCCTGACTTTTCCTTGATCCAGCGCCGCAGCCTTATGTCAGACCGGTTTAAAATCGAATTAGATTCCAAACATAATCCTGCTACATTTTCGGCCTTTGATATCCTGTACTATGACTGTCAGGAAACCATGCTCTTACCATTGATGGAACGCAAAGCTCTACTTGACAAATCTATTACAGATGGTCCCCGTATGGCTATCTCGCGCTATGTGGATGGACAGGGTACACCACTTTTTGATTTTGCTATAGAAAGGGAACTGGAAGGAATAGTTGCAAAGGTCAAAGACAGTATCTACATCCAAGAAAAAAGGACCACAGATTGGATAAAGATGAAGGTTATGATGGAGGATGATTATGTAGTATGTGGATATATCCTAAAAAGCAACCACATGACCAGTATTGTCCTGGGACAGTACCGGGGCAATACATTAATCTATAAAGGCCACGTTACCATGGGTGTCAGCGGGCAGGCGTTTGATATCATCTCCAGACATTCCACGCTTCCTGCTGCCCCATTTATCGCATACCCGGCAGGCCACGGTAATGACAGGGCCGTCTGGCTCTCTCCAGATCTTGTGTGTATAGTCAAGTTTATGCACCGTACAAAATCTGGAGGGATGAGACAGCCGGTATTCAAAGGATTACGTTTTGATAAATTGGCAAAAGAATGTATTGAAAATGTTTAGGCGGGCCCGGTCATCCGGTACCCGCCATTCACTTACTTCCCACGTTCCTCCTGTATCCTCTTCCAGATCCTTTCAAATTCATCCGGGGCCGGCTTCGGAATAACATCATCCGGAACGTGTTTCTCAGCCCACTCGTATTCTCTCAATAGTTCCTCATCGGATTCTTCTGGCGGTTCTTCTGGCGGCTTGTCCTCTCGCTTTCTATCCATACCTATTCCCTCCTTTATAAGAACATTGTACTGCTGTATAGACAAAAAGGAGCATGGTAAATTATGGTATTTATTCTCTGTTCTTTCCATATATAATGCTGTTTATTTCCCCCTTCATTTTATGTACTATTTTAGAGTTTATAACTCTAAAAGTCAATAGAGTATATAACTCTAGGGTACAATGTGGATGGAGGTATACCATGCATTACACAACGCGATTACGGTCACTGCGAGAGGACCATGAATATACACAGACCTACATTGCCAGTATCCTGCATGTGGGCCAGCGGACTTATGCGGATTACGAACTGGGCAATACCAGGATCCCACTCGAATCCATGATCAAGCTTGCAAAGCATTATGATGTCAGCATGGATTATATATGTGGGTGCAGTGATATCAAGTCACACTTTCCCACACAGTAGACGGCGAGGGCCAATAATCCCCGCCGTCTTTTTATTATTCCCCGCCGCCCAATCCACCCTACCTTATTAAAACTCCCCTATACGCTGCTCCCCCTCCGGAGCAACATACATTGCACACTCCAGTGGATGACCGTACTCCGGTTCAAAGTAATACCATTTGCCATCAACCTGGTGCCAATCCGTCAGGGCGTATCCATCCGAATTAAAATAGTACTTGTGATGATTGATGATCTGCCAGCAGGACTTATGATAATCCGTGGTGCTGTATGCATACCACCAGCCGTTAAGATCATGGTGCCAGCCAATCTCATATGTAGGTTTCTCCACCAATGACCATTCTGGGCGTCCATAGCCATCAATCCTGGTATTGTCCAGGCTGTATTCCTTCTGGCAAACCGCACCACCATTGGGGACGATGGCTGCACCTGCGCTGGTATTACCTTCAATCGTTCGTACTTTTGTCAATGTAACCTCTGTCACAATTCCTGTATGGTTAATCCGATCTGTCCCCCTAAAGAATATCTGATCCCCAGGCTGGGGAGTATCCTTGTAGTACTGTCCCTTATTCTTATAGTACTGGGCTGATGTAGGTGTATAAGCAGAGAATCCGCCTCCAAGAAGTTGTTTTGCTGCCACTTGACCGAATGCCTGTACAAAACACCAGTCAACAAACATATCGCACCATGGTTGTCCCTGGAGGGATGGATACAGATCCCTGGCGTACTTAGTATAATTCCCATTTCCGGCATTTGCGGTCTTACTGTCTAACTGGCTGTTGCTGCGTTTCTCCAAATATCCAATCTCCTGCCTTGCTATCTCCAATATTTTATCCTTTGCTGTCATGCCTTCCTCCAATTAAAATAAGGCCCAGGTAATTCCCGGGCCTGTCCAATATGTTACTATCCGCTTAACCCCGCGGTGGGAGATGTATGGATCACCTCCAGCTATTTAGGAGCCACCTCGTCCTTGTTAATAGTATCCGTTCCTGCTGCTGCCGCATCTGTCATACCCTCACCAATTATGTATGCAATTAGTGTAGCACCTCCCATTATAATAGCTGTTACTTGGGTAACCGTGCTGTCATTTGATCCAGCCGCTACCATAATGGGGGTCACAAACCCAACCACCGCAGCCCAGAACTTCCGGCTTGTCAGTTTTCTTGCCCAATCAATCCTTTTCATTATCTCCCTCGCTTTCTGACTCATACGGCAGAGCCAAACATCTGTTATACAACTCTTCACCCGTTCCGTTCCCCCCAAGCGCTTTGTATGGCTGGAACATATATTCTAAGTTATCACGGTCATCAATGGAGCAGTATCCTTTACGCAAATAGTATTGGCAAGCCTGATACAAGCGATCATGCAATATTGCCAGAACACCTTGCTTGACCAGATCCTGCTCCTGCTTCCAATGATGCACTTTCCTTCCCAGCCAGGCGAGTGCTCCTGATATTCCGGCCAATATCTCCTGTACCCAGTATTTCTCAATTGTTTCAACAATGTCTATCACGGTTGCCTCCGTTTATGCCTTATAGGATTTCCCTGTAATCTCTTTATAGTCTGCCTCAGACAGCTTGCCCGCTGTCACCAAAGCCTTAAGCCGGTCAATGTCCCATAATCTTGGGTAATATTTCTGTGCAAGTTCTTTTACATTCATACTTCTACCTCCTTACAAATCTGTCCCAGTCATGATCGCCAGGAAATCAATATCTGCCCTGTTACGTTCCACAGCAGCTTCCACAGCAGGCTGTGAGAGCTTCAGCATTGCTACACGGCCATACACAGCCTCTGAGGTGACGGCACCATCCTCCCCGTATTGCTCCGGGGTAATAAGATAATGATCATCAATGGACTTGGGATTACCCAGTACAGTATAGCCATCATACACAGCCAGTGTGCTGCCGTCCTCATTAATGGTCTTAATCTGCTCTGTTGCAGCGATGTCATTAAACACGGCCACGATATCTTCCAAGGCTTCGGTGGTCTGGAAAATAAGCTGCAGGGTACTGGGTGTGGAGGATGTGCCACCAATAACCAGTAAATACTCCTTCCCGTTCATTAATACAATTTTTTCATTCATAATTTCTTTCCTTTCTGCCCAATCGTGAGCAATAAAATAAGCCCCCGGTTTAGGGACCTGGGACCTGGTTTGTAGGTTACATTTCATTTTCTTTCTATTACAAATAGCAATTTGACGGTGAAGTATGGCCGTATGCGCAAGCTTACATCCAGCGACAATCTTGACAATATAACAGATAATGGTATCTATTGGTACGGGACCGAAAGTGTGCCACAAAACGCACCGTACCAAAATGCTTCAGTCGTTGAGGTTATTGGATCCTCCAGCGCAACCGGAGAAAAATTCCAGCGTGTCACGCGATATGGTGTTCCCGGGAAGTCATCTTGGCGGCCACTGGGAGGAGGAAGCAATGGGTGGTTGGCATGGGCAGAATCTCTCACGAATGCAGATTATGAAGCGCAAACTATTACCAATTCATACGGTTTAACGATCATTTTATATACATTTGGAAATGACAGTATAAAAGCCCTAAAAATGCAAGGTTACATAAATAAGGCACTTACAGCGGGGACAGAATATACGCTTGCTACAAATGCGATATTAAAATCACGTGTCAATTGGTATCATAATGTATTATTTGGTGGCAAAAGTAAAAACAGCATATGTTATTTAAGCATAGATACTTCCGGCAACTTTAAAATTACGCCACAAGCAGCAGTTGCATCTGGTGATGCTATGTCTATCATGGAGTATTACGTCTAAATGATCATATTGCAGCTATCCAGTATATTGCTGGGGTAAGGTCCACATCAGCAGCATTGGCAATTCTAACTTTGAAGTTGGTCGTTGTAACATTATAAACCATAGGCGTCAGCATTCCGTATTTTACGCTCGTTGTATTACTATAAAAGCTAACAACAACTTTAGGTGCCGAACCAAAAGCCTTGGGAAATGTAATGGTTGATTCGGTTATGGCATTTGGGGCGCAGGATATGCCCGCAGTGGATCCCTTCTGTACATCTGTATTTGTAATAGGGGATACCCACGTTCCCCAACTTTCTTCCCCAGTTTTGACCCTCCAGTACTCTAGAGATTTAGCCTCATTATAGACAATTCTTTGTTTTAAAAATGTACCATCTGTGGCTCCAGTAACCCTTTCAACATGCAGTACAAAGCCTCCATTTAATGCGGGACAATTTTGCAACGTTGATGAAATACTTGCTGCCGATGAGACATAATTGCCAAAATCAGTATAATTGTTCAGATCCGCACCTGATGGTATCTGGATTGCAGCGCTAAGTGAGTAATACTTATCGAAATTGCTATTTATGTCATCTTTGACCTGCTTAAGGTACGCACTAGAAGGGACCTTAGTTGTGCTGGTACTCTCTGTCTGTACAATATCAGCTTTCGCAAAGAGTTTTGTCATAACTCTATCAGCAATGGCATCAATCAACGCCTGGACAGTAGAGTTACTTCCGGCAGTCACTACCATCCCCTGTGTATCTTTGGCTGATACTCCTGTGGCAGCCCCTGGGTATCCCTGTCCGTGTAACTGCCAGTAAGTGGTATTGGTTGGTACATTACCCTTTGTGCTTTTAAGTGCAATGTAGCTGCTTCCATTATATGTAACCAGGTCAAGGATCTCGTAAGTTGTATTTGCATTGTAGGCCCCTTTGGGGACTACCATTACTTTACCTAAATCTGTCATTATATCACCTCGCTTTTTAGATGCCCATCAGATAACAACGTGAATTTTAAATTCGCATCCTGATGGGCCTGTAAGTGCCCAGTTAGGGCGTCAATCTGTAAATAGGTTGTGTCAAAGCGGTTGTTATTTACATAGGCCTTTGTCCAGTCTCTTATGGTTGCAATAATATCAGTGGATAGCGCTTTCATATCCTACGCTCCTTCCTATGCATTAAGTATGGCCGAAACCTCCGCTGCTGTTGCGAAATCAATGGTAAAATTACCTCCCAGGTTATCCCATGTTTTATCTGATGTCCAAGCCACATTCGCACCAGCAGGTCCATAGCTTGATTTTGCTTCAATACTATATACATCACCAACACTAATGTTTGTTGTCGGTAAGGCCGCCTCATTTGCCACGCTGCCTTTGTAGTGGTATACGCCTGCTATATCGGTCTTTAAAGCATAGTTTGCTGCCTCCTGAAAGCCATCAAGTTTCTTTTTGTCCGCAGCAATCATCAATCCATTGGCACTCTGTGTTGCCGCAGAATACGTTGTATTCGGTGGTGTCTGCCATGTCCCATCACCACGCAGGTACTTTCCCTGTGCCCCGGCTGCAGGAGATGGCGCATATCCGGCCGCGCCTACAGCACTGGCAGTCGCTCCCTTCATGGTTACTGGCTTGGTATCGGTAAATACTGCTCCTGCTGGTACATCAACAGCCACCGTATGTCCGCCTACTGTGGCAGCATTACCACCATCTGCAGGCATGGATGTAGGCTTTCCTTTTATGTAGGCATCAGATCCGGTATCTATCACAGTCCAATCTGCCTGCACATTGACCTCTGCACCTGCTGCAATCCCGGCCAGTTTGGATTTTTCGCTTGCGCTGTAGTTGTTATCTGATAATCCTTTTCCAGCCTCTTTTCCTACAAACTTCTCTTTTGCCCAGTTCCTGATGGCGGGCAAACCATTATTAAGACTTAAAGCTTTATCATCTGCCATCTCATACCTCCTCGTTCAGCATGGCTTCAATTTCCCTCATACTTGCAAATTGCGGCACGGTTGCCGCTACGTCAGCAAGCTCCTGATCTGTGACAAATCCATCTCCTAAATCCTCTGCATCAATCCATACATATCCATCAGGTCCCCTAGCCAATACCTGTCCATCTTTTCCTCCAGGCGGAAGGATCCGTGAGTATGCCGGTTCTTCTGGTGTAATATAATCCCCCGGCTTTTCCCGATCACGGACCGATAATGTGACTTTAATGATCGTCTCTCCACTCAAAATATCCTTGTGATATACATAAACATGTATGTTATTGGGATACTGTAGTAAATAGTCAGGTATCAATACTTGGTTTGATTGCATATACTGCGTTATTGCTCTGTCTAATTGGCAAAAATGGACTTCTGTACCATCCGGCACATCAGTTCCCCGTATTTCTAATATTTGTCCATAATCATATCGCGTTAGTCCATGAACAACCATTTCTGCCCGTTTGTAATCCACTACTATCATATTGCACCTCCCCTATCCGATCTGCACTGTGAGATGACCTGTCCCCGTATTAACGGCAAAAGAAGTCTCAGATATATGTGTCATGTTTTCGGCATGTTGGGCAGCGGCCTGTGCAGCGGCACAATACGCTTTGGCATTATCAGATGTATCCCCTTCCTCTACGCCACCTACTGCATACCTTTTAGATTTATCAGCAAAATACTTAGCGTTGTTTCCATCAAATCCCGTTCCGCCGATTGCCCATCCTTGTGCCGTGCTGGCAGCCTGCTCCGCCACTCCTTTAGCGGTCTGTGCATCTAGGGTGTATTGACGGATAGTTGACATGATGGTCGGTTCAAGCTTTGCCAGTGTAATCTTTCCATCTGGGATATCGGCGCTTATGTTCTTGCCATTAACAGTAAATTGTATCCTATCAGTATTCGTAAAGGTATATGTATCAATAAATTTTGATAAAGACACCTTTTGCTTAGTTCCATCAGCTAATTCCAGGACAAAATTATTCCCCTCCAAATAACAATTAAGTGCTATTTTTTCAACAGCGGAATCATGTGTCACTTTAGATCCATCAAGCCTCGTAAACGTCATGACTCCTGTGGTATCATTCATTTCAAAATTCACAAACACATTTGTCAAATCTGATGCATCCGCCTTATCCTGCGCCAGGATAAGGATACGATTATCCATCTCATTGATACCATCCTCAATATGATTCAAATGGACCTCATTAATGGGTGATTCTATGCTTGGCTTATTCCTCCAAGTAAATGGATAATAGTACTTAGACAGTGCCGTTGCTGCTCTGCTCATCCTGCTCAGTAATCCCATCCTGATCACTTCCTTTCTTCGGTTTCAGATATTCTTCCAGTGGCTTTCCTGATTCCAGTATAGTGGCTGCCGTAGCCAGTTTCCTTGCTGCCTCGATCCCGGTAAGGCTAAGGCTGTTTAAAAAACTCATCACTGACTGTATATCCTTCTGACTGTGTACGATCATTCCTTCATTACTTGGCATGTAATACCTCCTTCAATTTACTGATCTGTGCTTGGATAGCCCCGGACAGCAAGGCAACATAGCTTGTGTATGGCAGGGCATAAAATCCGTCCAGCATGGTATACAGTGGCAAGTCTGATTCTATTTCCGCTACATCCTGTGCCACGAAACCCATGTCTTTCTCATCAGCTCCCACCATGTAAAATGTCATTGGCTTTAACGCCATTGTGACAGCAAGAGCTGCCTCTGGGGAAATAGGATTAATATCGCTTTTCATTCGGCGATCACTCCACCACTCCCCGGCCCTGCTACTATATATCTGGGTACACTGGATATCATCTGCATATATGTCACCAGACACTATATCCCGCATCTCAGACGATCCATTAACTGTCAGGCGGTCAATATTGGCATTTTGGGCGGACATTGTACTGACGCCAATGGAGCTGGAGTTTGTTGTCCCGGATATATCTGCCATTATCAGCTTAATATTTTTGGCTACCAATCCTCCAGATGCATCCCAAGTCAAATTACCATTGGCCGCACCACCAGAGCCATCCGCATTCACATAAAAGTTGCTGCCCTTAAAGACAAAATGCCCAGCCTCCATAGTAATGCAGGATCCTGCCTTATTGACTTCCAGATTAATGGATGCTATCAGATCCCCACGGCTTACCTTGGCTTCAATTTGTCCGGCCAGGACGCTTATGCTGCCAGCCAGTTCCACTTCCTGATCTGTTGCCCGCTTTACTTCTGCGGTTATCTTGTCGGATACCACTTTAAGCTGGGCCGCTGTCTGCTTTTCCAAGTCTGTCACTGTGGCAGACACCTCATCCACGCTCCGTACTATGACGGCTGTCTTACCCTTAAGCTGGATAATCTCATTCTGGATTCCAAATTCCTGTCCCTGTGTCTTGGTCCCCTTGGCCTCCACAGTATCCATCATAGCCTGGATGCCGCTCATAGTCCGGGTAAGGACAAATGTGGCAATCTCCGTGTCCGTGGTGATGGCCCGCACCCCGTCCCCAACCTCAATCCAGGGCATGGCATATGAGACTATCTTGGCTGGACGGTATGTCTTTCCGGCAATGGTGTCATATATGGACCATGCCAGTTTTGTAAGGTCTGCGCTGCCAAGGCCATAGGTCAGGAAGTTTCCTTCCACCACATATGTATTGCTGCCTGAGCCGACCACGGCACCTATGTCCCCCTCTTCCTGGCGGACCTGTACCCGGTCAATGCCATCTATCAGATAATCCTCATAGGTGATGGACCTATAATATTCCAGTTCCTCCGCCGCCGCCCACCCGGATTGTGGATACAGGTCATCACCGGGATATAGGGTATCAGATGGATATAGGCCGGTATCCTGCAGGCTTATATATACCAATGTCCCCGTGCGGTCAAAATGCCCAAACACGCCGTTAATCTCACAGATGGCCTTAAGCACATCCCGGCCACATAATGATTCAGGGCTGATAGTCTTTCCAACCACCAACCCATCATTGATAAGCGCTGTCTGCTCCTGCGGGACCCCTATCTCTTCACACAGGCTATCCCTCAATTCCTTGACTGTATGGGTGGCATCGTCCGTGGGGTACATGGCATGATACCAATCAGATACATCGGCATCAAACTTAATCATCCGGTCATATGCCGTAATTTTCCGTTTCCTACGGTCTGCCTGCAGGCGGGTAACACTGTCCACTATGTATATGCCATAGGCCATCTTGTAATCGCCTATGCTTAAGGTGGCAGTAAACTCCCTGCCGGTCATCTCATCCTCCACATCAGCAACCGTAAGCACAAACTTGGCCGCCTCGCAACTCCCCCAGATGATATTGTTTCCAGTGGATAGGCTTTCCGTAAGATTTAGTGTCTCCGCGCATATCTGGTCCATACCAATAGTCAACCATGCTGCGCCAGCATCAGCAGGATACAGGTCATATGCAGGGTATAGGTCATTTGATGGATATAAGGAGTCTATCCCGCCATCAAAAAAGGACAGTTCCAGATGTCTCACTGTTTCTGTCCTGTTATTGTCCTCACGGCACCGTTGCTTGATAATCTCTGGTACATCCAGCACCTTACCACCTCCCTAATACTCAATCAACGCCAATCTAATCGAATTATACCGTATATCTTTATCAGAAGCGTCATAATAGTTGAACTGTATGGTAGGATAGTAAAACTCCCCTGTATAGTATCCTAATTTTTTATCATTCCAGTATCTGACCTTCATTTTATCTTTATCTGGAAAAAACGACAACAGCTCATCCAAATCTGTCAAATGCACCATATTAGGTGTATTCCATTCAATCTTTGTTCTGGTATGCGGCAATACATTCCGATGCAACGCTCCATATCCGTCCTGGTAGCTATCCTCATCCTGTTTCTGGTCTGGGCTTGCCCCATATGAGTTATGCGCTATATACTCCATTGGAAGCTTCGTTCCTTCAATTTCAAGTAGCCAACCTTTATAATCCGCTGCAGCCATACGCACCACCTCCTTTTGGGCATAACAAAAGCACCTAGTTCCCCAGGTGCTTGCACTTAGTTCTGTTTATTGTTATCTTTAATTGCTTTATAGCTTTTTATGTATATTAGGGACCCTACCATTAATAACCAGCCCCATATTTGTAAATCTTTGAAAATACCGTTATACATAAATCCTATTAGGTAACCATATACCAAAAGAATAATGCCTATAATAAGTGGCGTTTTCGGGCTTCTTGTCCGCTTGGTTGTAATGCTCACAATGCCGCATACTATCATGACTATCCATGTAAAAAATCCTATCATTCCGTCATTTCCACTACCAGATTCCAAGGCATTAACCATTCCTGCTGCACATGACTGGAAGCCAACGATAAACGATAAAACAATCAATATTATACCAAAAGTCATACGGGCAGTACCAGCTTCTCCTTTACCACCACTATCTTTTTTAATCTTCTTACTTTCCTTATTAAATTTTTTAGCATCCAAAAATACATCACTTTCTTTGGGAACGGATACAGGACAACCACAATTCGGACATGATGTAGCCTTGTCACTTATTTCTTTTCCACATTCTGGGCATTTGATTAATGACATGATTTATTCTCCCCCTTCATCATAATAACATATTATAGCAAAAGATAAGGGGGATGTAAATCATTATGTCAGCCCTAATTGTCTACCCGTCTGCTTTTTATAATCAGATGCTCCAGCTCTCCAGAGGTCCACCACATCATCCTTATTTACTCCAGGTTTTGCAAGAATCATCCGTAAAAGTTCATTCTGTTCCCGTAAAAGCTGGTTCTGTTCTGTATTGGCCGCATATACTGCTGTTGCTATACCATCAGTAATCTGGTCCTTATTAGCCACGGCAGTCCTGCCACCCATCCGGCCAACCAATTCTGGCCCTGCTTCACTGGCGAGGAAAAGCTGTCCTTTATCCGGGAACCCTCCACTCGCAAATGTAGGTATTTTTCCAAGTCTGATTTCTCCACCTTCATATACCGTCTTTCCCATGACTGTAATTGGGTCAATCGTAAATGTAAGCTTTTCATTCAGCCATTTGGCAAAATCATTCCATATCTGTTTTGCGGCATCTACTGCTGCATCAAACGCCGCCTTAAACCCGTCCTTTATTCCGGTCAGGCCAGATGTCCATTTCTCCTTTGTGAACCATTTTGTTACATGGTTGTCCCACCAGCTTTGGATATCTGTTTTCCATTGCAATACAGTTTCGTCCCATTTTGTTTTTAAGCTGGATTTAATCGTATTGTACAAGTCACTCCATTTCTGTACTGTAAACCACGGGGCAATATGCTGATTATACCATTCATTTAGAGATGCAGTCCATTCTCCAAAGGTTGCTCTAAAACCTTCTATAATGCCTTCCAAAATATATTGCCCGTAAGGTTCCATTTCCTTTGCGGGAGAATGAATTCCGAATATATCGCATATTCCATTTACAATCCATGTAAGCAAATCAGCAATAGGCTCGACCAAGAATGACAAACCCGCTGTCAGTCCTGATGCAATTCCAGCAATAATATTGACACCAAAATCAATAAAATTATCAGATGAAAAAGCTTTTTTAAAAAACTCCTTGGAAGTTCCGAGTAATGTTTTTGAAAAGCTCCAGTTAAATAGCGTATCTCCAAAACCTTTCCAGAATTTAGTTGCCCATTCTCCGCCTCGGATTGTATCAAGCAGAAGCCCAATTATTCCGCCCACTAAAGCTCCTATTGGACCTACAAACATAGCCCCTATACCTGCACTAACAGAAATAAGAAGCCCCTCTCCCATTGCATTGAGGGCACTTTCACCAAAGTTTTCTCTGATAAATTCGTCAATTCCATCAATGATAGCATTACCAATAACATCAAATGCCGGGCCACCAACAAACCCTACTGTAAATCCAGTGAGCGCTATCTTAAGCCCACTGAGCGTTATTCCAGACGTGCCAATTGATTTCAGGATGCCTTTGGCTATCAAACTACCGACACCAGCAAATTTGAAAAGAGCAATTGCTGCCAAAATGGCAGCTTCTATTGGTGCTGCATCCATAAGTCCAGCAAAAAACTTAATTCCTGCACTAATAGCTGCGATTATGATCCTTCCTGTCATTGCAAGGATTGTATCCCAGTCCAGAGCTGCCAAAAACTCTCCGATTTTCTGTCCTACCATAAACCAATCCGTATTTTCCAGTGCTGTTGCAATGGTATCCAGCCATCCTATCACGAACACTGATGCCGCACTTCCAAGGGCAGAAAAATCAAAGGTCGAGAAAAATCCGTTTATTCCTGACGCTATGGATAATCCAAAGTTGGACCAATCAAAATTCTTTCCAAATTCCAGGGCCGCATATAATGCCGTGTTGAGCGCCCCTCCAATGGAATGCCCCACCTCCCAGAACAGGTCTGGAGATATAAGGCCATTGAGGAACTGTGCAAAACCACGTCCAAACCCCCGCGCTGATTCATATGCCTCATTCCAGTTGATTTTCCTAAGGGCATCAGTTATAGCTGCCCCTATGTAAGCACCAACAGAATAATAATCACCCACCTTAAAGGCATCAATTATCTTGCTTGATATCAAGTCTGCCTGAGCCTGTACATTGTCCATTCCAAGGTCCAGGTCACCCAGGATACCACCACCGCCCCCTCCGCCAGAACCTCCTCCTGAATTTCGGTTGGAACTTAGGTTGTTAAGTTCATCAAACTTGGCAAGCTGACGATTCATTTCCTTGGCCGAGTTTGCCGCGCTTCCCATGTTATCCGCAATGTTCCCAGCAGAACCGGCTGCAGAATCCATGGAATCCGCCATATTTCCTGCGCCGCCACCAGACGCATCCCCAAATATTGCTACCGTAAAGGCTTTAAAGTACGCCGCAAGGGTCTGTAGCTTTTCCAGGATGGTATTAATCACCTGGATTACTGGGGTAAATGCATTAATCAGACCCTGTCCGATTGTTGCCCTCAATGCATCAAACTGCAGGGATAGGATTCTAACCTGATTAGCCCAGGAGCCGCTTGTCCTGGCAAAATCACCGGAAGCATCCGAGAGCTGCGACATTACGAACCGGTAACGCAGCATGACCTTTTCCTGTTCGGTCATCTTCGCCGTGGTCTTACCGAAGCCGTTGTTCATGGCGTACTGGTCAAGTGCCGTCTGGGTCATGACCACGCCCAAATCCTTAAGTGATTCCGTCTCCCCGGTGAAGATGCTCTTTAGTTTCGTATAGGCTTCGTCCTGCGAAAGGTTATAGAATGATGCAACATCACCTGTAAGGCCTGTTATGGCTGCCGACATGTCGTATCCGGCCTTTCCTGTTATGCCGAATGACTTTGCCATTGCCCCATATGTACCCATGTATTTCTTTGCCATTGTCTCCGACAGGCCAAACGCTTTTGCTGCATCTTTAGCAAATGCATCCACCCTGCCGGACATGGAGCCGAAGGTGACATCCACAACGTTCTGCACCTCGGTTAGGTTACTCCCCAGTTCGATACACGATTTTCCGAATGCCACTATGGCCGCAATACTTAGTACCGATGCCAATATGGCACCCACACGCTTCCAGGAGTTTGCAATCCTGGCGGTCTGCCGCTCTATCCGGTTTGTCACCTGGGCTGTCTTGGCCTGCACCTTTTCCATCTGTTCCTGGTATGGCTTCGTGTATGCCTCAATGATGACCTTAAGCTTTTCAAGGGTAATTCCACTACCGTCCGTTATCCTCACCGCCTTTCTGTTCTATATTTTTAATGTAGTCCACGCTTCCGGCGCATTTCGTTATACCTTTCGGCATATTCCCTTCTGGATATCCGGGCCTGTTCCAGTGCTTCTGCCTTTTGGCGTCCTTCAAAAGCTATTCTTTCATTTTCAAAAAGGGAAGGGTATGTGTCCCATACACGCGGAATCCTGATTGTATTATCAGTATCATAAGGAAGCTGGATATACATCCCTATCAAGTCTGCCAACTCATAACGCGCTGCAATTTCATCCCTCACCCTTCTTCGTTCATTTCTGGCATATGAATCCATAAGGTCCCGGATTTCTCCCAAGGAATACTCCCAGAAGTCACAAGGACTTATCCCACAGTCAAGCGCAAGAGGATACAACTCATAGATAAGGTCGGATATGGTTACATCTCGTCCTTGAGGTCCTCCCTCTTGTCCATCACACTCTCCCTCTGGTTCTCCGTAAAAAAACCGCTTACCAGCATGATTTCCATGATCACATCAACCATAAGGTCCATCTGGGTTCCGCCTTCATCCGCATACTGGTCATACAGGGCCTGTACGTCCTTATATTTAACACCGTGTTTCCAGGGCGTCATGGCCGCCTGAATCACAGTAAGCATGATTCCCAACTGTGGTAATCCACCACTCTGCATAATCAGCGTCACCAGATTACATCGGAACTTTTCTTCCAATTTACAAATCTGCTGGGTGGTAAGCTTAAGTTTGTAATCTTCTCCACCAACAGTCCAATATGCAAATGCCTTTCTTCTGTTTTTAAGTTCTTCAACTTTCTCGACCTCGTTCTCTTCGTCCATTCCAAACTGTCCCATATTCCATTGTCCTCCTTATTATGTAGGGTCCGTCACGGTCAAATCGCTCTGTAATGATATTGCAAGATTAAATTCAATCACACCGTTTACTCCGCCACCAGTTCTTTTTACGGATACCTGTCCGTCAAATTCTGTTGTGGTACCGTCAATCAGTGTTTCCTGGAATGACAATACCTCTCCTGCATCCTGTGCTGCCCTCATGACACGGTACGGGCAGTCAGCTTTGGAATTATCATACTTAAATTTGTATGTAATATCGCCAGCATCACCAATACCATTTTCATACTGCTTATTTTTGTCAGTCAGACAGGTATTCTCTACCTTCTCTGGTTCAATACCCATTTCCGGAATTTCTTTAAGCCCTGGAAGGTCTGTAAATGTAGAGCCTCCTGACTTCTTATATCCCAATTTTGCGCCATTAGCTAACATCCAATTCTCCTTTCTTACATGTTGTGATAGACCTCTTTGGTATCTACATCAATCACCATTTCATACCTCATCTGTTTGTGCTTTCTACCACTCGGATCATCCACATCCTGGCTTCCTGTACGCAACAGGCCCAGCTTTTCAATTGCGGCATCTACAGCTACGGCTGCAGCAGTTGTACTTTTTCTGTGCCATATATCTATCCTATACCTGATATACGCCTTCTGCTCCCTCATATCTGTATACTCGACAACCTTGTTGTCCTCTTCCATATACTGAATGGATAAGTCCTTCTCCCAGTCCTTAGGATAACAGTCCGTCACATTGTCTGTGACCGTAAGCAGCGCAGCATATACCTCATCCTTAACATTGATCATTACTTACACGCCTTTCTTAATTCTCGTTTCAGGGCATTCTCCAGCCTCTCCACTACCTTGTCCTCATTATCCTTTAAGGCAGGATACATAAATGGCTGCGCCGGTTGGCCTGTACACTGGTAGAACCGTCCATGTGGTGTATCCAAATAAAACCAGTGATATTCTTCCGCTGCTTCTTTGTCCACCTGGCTTTCATGTATCCACCAGGGAGACATTGTGTAGGCTGGATTGGCAACAGGGGATATCCCTGAATGATTTGCGGCACCTTTGGGGCCAGTTCCCATCTCAACATACATAGCGTAGGCTTTATTGGTGTAAATGGTCCCAATTATCCTGTCATCCATGCTCTCTGTCATTGACTTGATGCTATTTCTCAATTCTCCATGTCGGACGGGACATAACAGCTTGGCTTCTGCTTGTATGCGTTTGGACTGCTGCCCCACAAGCCGCTCCATTTGCTGATCACAAACCTGCTCCAATGCTGCAAACTTTCTTTCCAACTCTTTTTGACCTTGAATCATAACTTTTCCACCTCCAGCGTCAGGAACCGGTAAGGGTATATAGCAACCACCCTATAATCCGGCTCCGCCTCTCCAGAGACATACAGGCATATCCCATCATTGGCCGTAATGATCGGGCCATCAGCAATTGCATAGCTTACTTTACCAGATCCCGGTACTTCCTGATAGGTTCCTTGGATTCTAAGGTTACGGATATTAGGCAATTGCTGCCCATACATCTCAGTCTGTACTTTCCCGCCTGCTGGCCACTCTTCAGCTTGGATGGATGCTGCTGGACCATACTCCGTATATAAGCTACCCTCACTATCCTTTTTAGGTATTGCTGCCCGGTGATGATACGTCCCCAGCCTGCTCCGTTTTAGCCTCATACGTCCTGCCTCCTATCCGTGCCAACCTGTACCTGTCCAGTGTGTCATAAATGTGCTTTGGGGCGTTATCAAAGCTGTATGATTCCCCTCCACCGCTCCGGCTGGACTCACCCTCTGTTCCCATCCGATTAAGGGCTATCACAGCCAAGTCTCGCACGGCCTTTTCCAGCCCTGTCACAATCCTTGTCCGTCCAGTATAGGACAGCACGAAAGCCGTGGCGTCATCCAGCAAAAGAGAGAGTAATACCTCATCACTCTCCCCTGTCAGTTTTTTCAGTATTTCGATGTCAGTCATCCATGGTCACATCCTTAAGGACCGCCAGCAATTCCGCCTTAGTCAGGGATCCGGCCCCTTCTATCCCCTTTTTCTTTGCCAGGGACTTTAATTCAGCAACGGACATTTTATCAGGAGATTTATCCTCCGACCCTACCGTTTCCGTGGCTGTACTTCCGATTTCCTGGAACCCCAAGGCTTTCAGCTTGTCCGCCTGTTCACCATCTGCAACCCGCTCCACATTATCCTTAATCAGCCTCATAATCTACCTCCTTATCCCTCAGATGGGGCAGCATCCTTGATACTCAGATAGATGCTGTCCAGTTTATTATCCAGCACCCAGATGTCGTGAAACCTCCGGTAATCCATCTGCCATGCATTCAGTTTCTGGTTGATGGTAGGGTCAAAGATACGCATGATATCCTGCTTAGTGACTGCAATGGGTGTTGTGCGCGGGCAGACAAAAAAGTTGATATCCTTCGCTGTGGTTCCTTTCACATAGCCACCCTTTTCCTGCCCTGAGGTCTTACCATCGTAGATAGTAATTGCCGTATACATACGATTGGACGGGGTGGAGATAATCGGTACCTCATCAACAGAAGGAACCGCAGTCTCAATTCCCCCTTTTGAAAACGTGGTACTTGTAATCTTCCCAGACAGCTCCATTTCCAATTCCATAATCATATCAGGTGTGGCATGGATTACAAGCGGGCCATTGTACAGTTCCCGGATCGCCTTGATCCCTTCCTTGATTTTCCGAAGGGCCGATGTCCCGGTGGCTCCCGGTGTATAACCATAGGACACCATGCCAGCCTTCTTTGCCGTGATTGTCTCTGTTGCAATCTTACTGATACGGTATGCATCAATCTCGGGAACCACTAACGTCCGCTGGAATTCTCCCATGACTGCGGCTGCTGTGGTCACAAAGTTGTTCTCGTTAATGTCGATAGGATCAATCTGGAACTTGCGGCCCCTATCCTGGGTCATCTTCCTGGTTTCATACTCCAAGGTAACTCCACCCTGCTGGTATCCATTGTCCCTGTCATAGTCTCCCAGTCCCTGTACAGACATTTTAGGGATTTTTACCTCAGCACCCCCATTGTAAATAACCTGGCCGGCATTTGCATCCATCCATCCTGTAACGGCCTCCCGGATTGCCACCTTATCCAAAGTGTTCTGAAAAAGTGTTGCTGTTGCTAATGTGTTAATTGGCATATTCTTTTACCATCCTTTCTTAAATTCCCATCATCAGGGATTCTACCTGTTTTTCCAGGTCATCTTCCCCACCTGACGGCGCTTTCCTTGGTGGAGTCCCACCTTTAAGTTTCTCTTCCACAGCAGCCTGTACGGCCTCCTGGAAGGCTTTCTCCACCGCTTCAATGGATTTGCTACATGATTCGGCATCCGTGTAATCTAAAACTTCTGCAAGTCCAACAGGCAGCTTCTTTTCTGCTAATGTGTTCTTTGCTTCTGCCATCAGTTCACGCTTGGTTATGTCAGCCTCACGGGCCGCCAGCGCCTTCTCCTGTTTCTGCGCAAGATACTGTGCCTTCTCTTCTTTTGTCATTTTTGCCAGTTTCTCAGCCTCGGACAGCTTATCATCAGTAAGTGCCTGCCATTTCTCCTGTGCCTTTGCAAGGGCGGTATCAATCCCCTTCTGCACTCTGCGGTCAAACTCAGCCTGATAATCCTTGTTTTTCAGGACATCGTCAAAACTCTGTGGGGCAGGGTCTGATTCAGGCTCCGGCTTTGGTTCTGGCTCTGGTGTTGTGGCAGGGTCTGACGCCGGTTCCGCAAAAAGCTGTAAATTCATCTTCTGATACATTGGTTCTGTTCTCATAGTTTCTATCCTTTCCGCCCCAGTCTGTTCATACGCCCAGACCGTTGCATAAAAATAACACCCAGGGGCTTCCTGCGTGCTTATGCTCTATTGCTTGTGTAAGCAGCTTCACCCCGCCGCCCAGAGGGAGATGTATGGACCACCTAACCTTTCTTTTTACGCTGTTTCATTTGCTTCTCCTTCGCTTCTGCTTCCTTGTTCCCTTTGACATTTTTATCATACCACTGTTCATATGTCATGCTGGCGGGTACTGTTTCTGTCCTGCCAGTGACTGGGTTCCTCGCCCTGCGCTGCATCTGGGATAACTCCTCATCGCTGATATCGCAGATTGTTGTGGACCGGCACCATGGATGCATAGGTGGGCAATTGAGTCCAGGCTGCTGCTCTGACACCTTGAACCGTTTACCATCCAGTTTCCGGCATACGGTGGATGTCCTGAAATCCAGTGTTGCCACATATATATATGTCTCAATCCCGCACTCATCATAAGACTGCATCTCCATCTGATTTGCCAGGTTGCAGGATTCCGTCCGCACCAACCTGCGGGCGTTGCTGGCCCCCTGGGCGTACTTATTGGCTATGATGTCAGCCACCTCGCTGTCAGTCCGGCCAGTTACCAGATTGATAAGCAGTTCCTGCTTTAAGTCCTGCGCCAATGCCCTGGTATTATGCCAGATGCGCTCTGAGTAGTTGGCACCGGACCACTTGCTGTTAATCACCCGGTCTATCGCCTTGTGGTCTATCGTGGAAAAAGAAAAACCCAGCCCCGTCCGTTGCTGGATATCAAAGATACTCCTATAATATGCCTCATTGGCAAGATCCACATAATGGCTGGTATTCCTTACCTTTTCCTGCCTATAAATCTGCTGCATGGTAAGGTCAATCTGGTTCTGGAGCTGCTGGAGCCGTTCAAGCCGTGCCTGGAATGCAGGACTTTCCAGTTCTGCGAGGATGTCCGCTGCTGTCTGTCCCCTCCCAGGCGCCCTTAATGCCTGCTTCAGCTCGTCCAGGGAGGTCTTGTCCTTTATCTCATTAAGCAAGCGGTAAGCTTCCGCATTAGTAAGATGATGCTTGCGCTTGTACCGCTCAAATATTTTGTCAAGCTCATGGCTTATGTAACCGGATGACTTTTGATACAGCTTTGCAATATCGTCTGCTGTATCCTCCGCAGATTGCATGTAATCAAACATCCTCTGTGCCTTCCGGCGTTCCCAGTATGACAGACTACTCATCTACATCACCATCCGATGGTGAATCATTACCTGTATCAGGCGGCGTATTACTGCCAATCCCGAACATAGCCTGCTGCTGTTTCAATGCCTCCTCTGATTCCTTTTCCACGGCTGCCAGCTCTGCGTCCACATCATCCACAAACGGAACCTGGGACAGCAGGGTCTTCCTGCTGACCTTCCCCCATAGGTTGGCAATGATCTGGCTAATTTCTAGCAGGTTTTTAGGCAACGCCCGGCTGAAGGTTGGTGTAATCCCGGACACGTCCACCACGATGGCCTTACTCTTATTCAGCCACCCGGCGAACAAACGGAGTCGTTTCCGCAGCCCCTTCTTGTAATATCTGGTCTTTATCTTTGTGATGTTCTCCATACCTAAGAGCTTGAACTCCATAGCCACCCCTGACACATTGCCGCCGAAGGACTCGTCTGTCATACAGGGAATGTGGGAAAACTTGTGGATATCCTGCTCAATGGCTTTCTTAAGGATCTCCACGCCGGATTCGTCAAAGGTCCGGGTCAGATATTCCGCTCTGGAATCTTTCGGCAGTTCCAAGAGCTTGTCATCCTTAACCTTTTCCTTCGCAGTCTTTCCGTCTTCATCCTCCGCCTCCGGGTCCCCCAGTATGGCACCATAAATAGCTAATATTGCATCAATAAACTGCTCCTTATCGGTGATCCGGTCACTCATCAGGGCGTTATAAGCATCAATCAAAGGGATCTGCAATTCAAAGTCACCGATCGCCAGCTTATTATTCATATACTCTACCACTGGGATTCCATCAAAGAAATGCTCTGCCGGTTCCTCGAGAAGGGCTTGTGGACCGTCTGTGTTTTCAATGTTCAACACCCATTTCAGATGCTCCGTCAGTACCGTGGCTACATAAATGGTTCGTTTTCGGTCTGAATCATCCTTTCTGGCATAATAGTAGACTGCAAATAATTCCTTCTGTTCAATAGTGTCATCGTAAACCATGAACGTATTTTCCGGAGACAGATTCTTGACTATCAGGTCAGTTTCTCCCTCTTCCGGGTAGATATATTCATAGGCCCGGCCATAAATGGAGAGGTCAAGCCCATTATCACCGTCCACTTCATCAGCCCCGGCCTGCTCGAATGCATCCATCAGCACAGATATGTCATTGCCGCTCTTGTACGATATTGGATTGCCGATAAAGTAGCTGCTGGCGGTATCGCTGATATCCTTTGCATGGTTGCAAACCAGTTTTGTTTTCCGGCTTTCTGACAGTATCTTATGTTGTCCCTCATAGTACTTCATGAGTTTATTCAGTCGGGCCACTTCCCGGCGGTGTTTTACAATCAAAGTACGGATCGCCTGCTTATCCGGGTTCTGTTCATCCCAGTTCTCTCTCGGCATTGTATACATATATATAACCATCACCTCCTTAATGTAAACCATAATCAGATTTCTTCTTAACTCTGACCGTCTTATTATTTAGTATCGTATAGCAAAAATACCTCACCGCGTCCATTGCGTGATCATGCTGTTTGATCGGTTTATCCTCGCCGCGCTCTGCGGCCTTCGGATCCCAGATATAGGACGCAAACTCCATGATCGTATTTTTGCAAGACTGACTAAATGCAATCCGCTCGGTATTCAGGAGCGTTGCCACCAACCTGATCCCGTCCTCCACCGCATTATCTGCCTGAATTACGGTAAATCCACGCTTATTTAACTCTGCAATAAATGAAGCTGCTGATGGGTCCACAATAACAGCCTTAACAGGTGTACCGTCCAGAAACCTTTTTAAATCCTCGCCATACTCGGCGTCTGTCTTCTGCACGCCCTTATCTCTCCCGGAATAGTAATACTCCCTGATACAATACCATTTTCCATCCCGTCCCTTATTCCAGAGCAAGAACACTGTGGCGTTCTGTGTACCGTAATCAATACTTACATAGCGACCGCCATCAATCAGCACCCGCACAAACTCCAGAACTGATTTTACATGCCGCTCCTCGGAAAACATATCGTAGATGATGCCTTCAGCCATAGCCCATAAGCCCAGTATATAACGTTTAAAAAAGACACCGGTGTACATATTCCGGTATCTCTCCTTGATACGCTCTGACAGACTTAAGTTGTCCTCCATTGTAAAATGCAGGACAAGCAGATTTTTTTCTCCGGCCTTATCCAGCCAATTAAGCTTAAACCAGTGGTACGGTCCATCTGGGTTGCAGTTAAACCAGTACTTGCTTCCATCAACGGAGCATCGGCCGGTTGCCTGATTAACAAAGGATTCCGGCATCAAGGCCACCTCATCACAAAACAGGCCCGCCAAAGTGATACCCTGTATCAGGTCCTGGCTACGTTCATCCTTACCTCCGAATATGTAAAAGTAATTGGTCACACCGTTACGTGATATCTCCACCAGATTATCCGCCCGGTGGTCCATAACTTTATATCCACGGCTCCGTAACATGATTTTAAGCCAGAACAACACATTGCGCCGGAATGAACCGATGGTCTTTCCACACATGGCGAAATTCTGGCCGGAGAATGTTTTCATGGCCCAGAACACAAAAGATAAGGACATACAGACCGTCTTACCAGAACGGATAGCACCATCCGCAATGATACCGTCATAGTCCTTTACCGGACTGCTTGGCATCCACCATGTGAGAATCTGTTTCTGCTTTGTTGAAAACGGCTTGAAC
The DNA here is from genome assembly GCF_040545455.1 of Enterocloster citroniae. NCBI lineage: Bacteria > Bacillati > Bacillota > Clostridia > Lachnospirales > Lachnospiraceae > Enterocloster > Enterocloster citroniae. The sequence continues at coordinate 60,351 of NZ_JBEPLZ010000022.1, forward strand.
TTGAATACCTGCAGCTTTGTAATGATGCTCCGCTTTTCCTTAATCCGATGTATCCGTTCCTTCATCTGGGCAATGCGTTCGTTAATCCCCATCTACATCACCCCACAGACTTGATGCCTCAGCATCCATAGCCGCCAGGAATCCATCATCTTCTGTTTCTTGGTCCTGATTGTCCACCTTAAGAGTTACGATATCAAGCTTCATCAGTTCGATTTCCAGACGTGCGTCATCAAATCCAAACCTATGCAGGGAATCAATTGCCTTCTGTTTCCTGGCCTGGACACGGGTAAGGGCATCCTCCACGGACTGTATCTGTCCCAGGACGCCCTCATACTCTGTAACCTCAATAGGACCATTAGCGCCGAAACCATCTTTCCACTTTGTTTTAGTCATGCCTTCGGCCTTCTTCTCTGTCTGGTCCTCCACTGCCTGTTTGAGGTCATTAATGCGCTGTAGCATCCTGCGCTCCCTCACGGTCAGAAGTTGTATCTCCTGCTGCAGCAGCTCCCCCTTATCCTTTGTCATTGACTCTATGAGTTCCTGCTCATCCGGCGTAAGGGTATCAAAAAAGAGGGATTCAAACTCCCCCGTCTTAACTGCGTTCTTATTCCCGGGCGGCCCGGTCCCTCCATGCCCTACGGCATTCTTGTTTCCCGGCTGCCCGCCTCTGGATTTTGTTGTACAACGTTCCTTTTTCTTTTGTTGTACAACATTCCATTTATCTCGGCTCTTCCATACGGCAATGACCTTCTCATCCTCATCCAGCCGGGCCGCGATTTCACGGTTTGTGATTTTCCCTCCGTGCTGCCTATATATCTCAAATGCTTTATCCCGGTTGGGACTCCGCCCTCTTGGCAAAACCACCACCTCTCAATCGTTTCGTTTTCGATACATAAAAACGGAGGCATCCATGTGCCTCCAAAATTATATATTTATACTTAGCAGATTACTCAAAACTTCTGACAGTTTATCACTACCTAATATTCTTTTTAATATAGCAGTAAACTGTTCTTCACTATCTACAGTGAATTCAGTTTCAACCCCCAATTCATTTGCTATTGATTGTTCCAATGTTATCCCTACAGGATACAATAACGCACCATAATATAAGAAACAAATCCTATATTTATACTTTGGCGTTCTTTCAGATGAAATAAAAAACTCATAAACAAAAGAGCCAGCATCCCCGCTCTCACCTAATTCATTCTGTGCATCAAAGCTTTCCATTGTTAGAGAAGAAGCAGCATTAGCCAGTAATGCTAGGTTTGACATCTTAGTATAACTTTTATAATCTCCTTCATAATCTGCCACTCTTGCTATAACTTTACCATTGGTGATTTCTGCTAATTTCTCGCACTGCTCTTGAACCAGGTCACGAGGTGTACTTTTCCTAGCGCTAACATTAATATCAATATTCCAAAAATTCTCCATTATATATCCTCCTTTAACGAAAAAAATATCGGCAAATGGTCACTAAATCTATCACTGTCTGGTATTCCACGCTTATTCAAGAGAGATAAGTCACCAATATGATTTACTATCTCTAATGATTCTCTAAGAAAATAGTTCACCATGTCATGGCTTAAGATAACCTGGTCATATATGTTCCAACAGAGATTCGACACACCTCCAGCATCATAATGATATGTTCCTCCAGTCAATCCCTCATCTCCCCATAAATTCCACATGGGATTATAGTAAATTGAATATTCTGTATCATATACTTTCCTTACCTTTTTATTAAGTACAAAATCTGCTCGTGGGTATGAATGCATCATATCAGCATTAAGCATCACTGGCTCAAATGGATTTGCATTAAAATCTCCTATAATAACGGCCTTTTCATGCATAACCACTTTTTCTGATTCAATAAGGTTAAATATCAATCTTCTTCCTATTAGTTCTCCGCTTTCACCATTTTTTCCATGCATTTTACTTGGAAAATGAACCCCAGCCAACAAAAATTGAGTTCTCAATGATTGTATGCTATATATAACAAAATAATTATTGTCTCTTATTACCTCGGATTTTAACCTAGAATCCATTATCATCTTTACTCTCGTATGTTGAAATGATGGCCCTATCTTAAAATCTCTATTTTTTATTGATATTCTATTACATAAAGCCTCCAAGTCATACTCATATTCTGCCAAAACAAAAATATCACATTTATATTCTACAATCATTGAGCATATACACTCGTCAATCATTCCTTTGACTTTTATATGATTTTTGAATTTTCCTGCATTAGCATTCCAAAACATAATATTTATCATTACTATGTTCCTTCTCCATTTGTTACCAGAATTATACCACATAAAGATTTTTTATTCTATATTATTAATCCATTATTCCTAATTCTTAACCTGTTCAGTTCCTCGATCATAGAATTGTGAACAATGCTATATCCTACTAGCCGTATTGCTCTGGGCGAATCCTGTCCCACCTCTATCATTCCTTTAGCTTCCAAGTGCATCAGATTTGTCGCCACTGATGATGTGGATTTTAGCCCCACAGCCTTTCCTATTTCTCGGATTGTGGGTGCATACATATGCTCCTGTGTGTAATCAAGGATGTATTGGTATATCTGTGTTTCTCGTTCTGTCAGTTTCATGATGATCCCCCTTTTCTTATGGTATTATAATTTATTGAGTTATATATGCATATGGTAATTTTATCCAACAATGATGGAGGAGGTCCCCGGCACCCTAAGTTTCAGGTGCCGGGGAAAAATGAAAAATGGATACACCAAAATAAGCAAAACGCAGCTACCAGGATATAATGCCCAGCAGCCGCGTTTTGTTTTGTAGGGGGAAAGGCCGCAGGCGCTTGCCTTTTGGCCTAATTATATTCTAATCCGAAATGAGCGAAATGAACGAAAAATCGTTATGCTATACCCATCTTTTTCAAATAGTAGTCCCTTATACAGATTCTTGGATAGTCTTCCCTATGGTCCCCTGTACATTTAAGTTTATCCGCTATCTGAAGCCAACTCATTCCATCCATGTAGAACATTCTAAATACACATCTTGTCTGTCCATCATCAATGCTATTTATCCACCGCTTTACCGCATCGACCTTGGCCTTTTTTTCATCCAACACTTTCTTTCTGTGCTCGTACAATGGCCAATCAAAACCCACAACACTTTGTGGTCTTGGAAAACCATCCCTGTAATCAAACACTGTGCTGTTATTAAAGCCATTGTCCCCCTTTTTCATGTTCTCCAATTCCAACTCCAATATCGGTATCTCTCGTTTTAGGTGCCGATAATTATTAAGCATATTTTTTGTAATCTTCAAATAGTGATCCCTCCTATACAGCCACGCGCTCCCTAACACTCCTAAGGGTATGTGGCGTTGACTGTGCATAATACTGTGATGTAACTGCCGGGCTGGCATGTCCCAGGACCTCCTGGATCGTCCCTATATCCACACCCTTGTTTTTGAGGTTCATCCCCAGGGTTTTCCTCATTTTATGTGGATACACCCTGCAGGTGAGACCGGCCCTTCTTCCTATGGCCTTCATTATGCTCCGGTATGAGCATGTGGTCATCTTCCCATAGGGTTTCCTGGTCCTGGTGAACATATATGGACTTTCATCTGTCCGTGTATCAAGATAAAGCCTATAATAATGTTTTGCATCGTCATCCAGATACAATGTCCGGTATTTCCCGCCCTTCTCTCCCTGAATCCAGATATCCCCTGTATCCAGATTGACTTGCTCCAGAGTAATCTCTGCAATCTCTCCCACTCGGGCGCCGGTACTGCGGAATACCTCGATGATAGCCCTCTCCCGCTCATTCTGGCAAGCATCCCTGATACGTATGATTTCCTCTGGCGAATAATAATCAATAGGCTTTAGGATTACCTTTTTCGGCTCCGTACTTTCCACCGGATTATCTGCAATGAACTTAGATTTCCTCATCCAGGTGTAGAAGGCTGACAGAAACCTACGTTCGTTATTGTATGTAGTAGTCTCCAGTTTCCCATGCAGTCCTTCGCGCCGCTCATACTGAGCCAGATACCACTCTATGTCTGTCTCGTCCACCTGGTCCAGAGACTTATTGTTTATGACCATAATGAGCCGCTTAATGGCTCCCAAGTATCCCTCAAGTGTCCCGCGTTTTAGGTTCCTCTTTTTAATCATAAAGAGCTGGATAAGGTACTTATTCCGCTCCGCAATACTATCCTGCCGCTCTGCCGGCAGCGTGGTAATCTCCTCCATGTTTACCCGGACAAGTTCCTGCTGCATCACTTGCTCCAACATTGACAGGATGGTTTGCTGCTGGATGTAATACGACATTGCTACCATAACATTATTGATAATCTCCGCTTTAACTGCCTGTGTACCCATATCATATCCTCCTCATTGATTTTTCCACCTGAGCAGGGTATAATATACTCAGGTAGTTACTATAGGAGCGGTGGGATCATCTTGGCGGGTGTCCACCGCTTGTTGTATTCGTACATATGTTCTCTGCTTTCGTTTTTATTTACCGGGGGGGATCCCCCGGCTCATATTGTGTATTATTTCTTTTGACTATCTTCTCCTTTTTCCCCTTGCGCCATTTTCACACAAGCCGGAAAAATAAACACCCACAAGCACCATGCGCTATGTGTAAAATACATACCCGCGCAAGCAGCCAGTGCAGTACTAAACCACATCAGTCCATATGCGAACCACATATGAAGCTCCTTTCCAAAATATCAGTTTTGTTGCGCAACGGTGCGCACTTATACACACCGCTATGCAACATTATCATCCAAGTACTTATCCAGGGCCTGTCGGATTACCCAGCTTATCGGCCTGTCTGTTTTCTGGCAGTAAGTAGTCAGCCGTTCCAATTGCTGCGGATCCATACTGACGTTCTGCCGCACATACTTTTCTCCGTCCTTCTTTGGTCGTGACATGCCTCTGCCTCCTTCCTATGCGCACCAGTACGCATAAGTATACACTTTTTAGTTAAGATCAGTTTAGCTAATTTACGTTTCGCTAAAAGGAATGATTAATGGTGATTCCTCACTAGCAAATGCCGCAATCACTTTACAATATATTTCTATTTCACTGTCTCCAAAAAACATATACCCACCAGGCGTTACATAACCCCTATATTTCTTTCCTTTAGCTGGACAATATCTATGTTCCCATTGTTTACATGATGGGTATTGTTCAAATAATTTTGTCTTCCCATCTGCATAAACAGCATCTTTGTAATACTCTATTTTTAATTCTTTGCTACAAAGCACCACCTGAGAAAGAATTTGTAATTGGTCTTTGATAGCAGGTTTTAATACCTTGTCTTTAAAAATTCTCGCTTTACATTTCGCATCAGACTTTTTCATCTCTGTTCCTTTCCTCCGGTTCTCTCAGAAACTTTAATTCTCTTTATGAAACTCTTTGATAATATCCAATGGAATATAATGCGTGCCAGCATCTCTTCCTGTCCTGATATAATACTTTAGGCACCCATCTTTAACGGTACAATCATCCACGATTTTCTGTTCTGTCTTTCCATCTCTATATTCAATGTTTAAATACATCTTCATCCTCCAAACTGCTATTATCTATTGATGAACCACAAATGCCGAACCTTCTTGCATTTTTCGCAGTAAAATTCATGAGCGGTCAAAGCAACACGAAATTTGGTTCCGTGAAATAATACAATTCGTTCTGCCATGCAAATGGATTCCGGGTAATGCGTTTTTATACACTTACTTTTTCGCACCCCTGTACCTCCTTTAAATGCTAATTCTCGTGCTTTCTAATTAGCTGTTCACATTCCTCCGCTGTTAATTTACACTGACAACATTGGCAATATTCTCCCGTTGCATCACATCCATAATCCTCATCATACTCATTCCCATTGCGAAATGGGATAACTATGACATAAGGGCAATTATAAAAATCCATATACTATTCCTCTCTCCAGAACTCACGGAAACTTTAAATTACATCAATGCCCACAGAACAACCATACTTATAACCCACAGTATTGTGATCACATTTAATGCTGTCTCGTCCCTAACTGGTGTCTTTAACCCTAAAGTAAAAACCATGACAGCCAATGCTAATGCCTGTGGGGTGCTGATATATTCTTTAATCATTTTCTTCCTCCCAATTCTAATTTTCCCCCTTAAATCCCTTACGTTCGCAATAAGCCTCCCATGTTTCTGTTCGGTAACATCCACTATACATGTACCGCTGCTGAAACTCCAACTGCGCCTTATTCGGCATAACTCCAAGCCGCTCATTGCGTTCCGCCTGAGCATATAAGTTGATTGCCTTATAGCCCTTTAATGCCTCCACTCTGTCCGCTGCGTCCTGAATATCAGCCGTAACCAAAATGTATATAAAAATCCGGTATGGCCTCACACCATACTTACCCAATAGCTCAATGGTGCGCCTGATTGGCTCGATCTGTACCTGTTGGTCGCAGGAAAAGCGAATGAACCTAATCCATTTCAGCCGCGCCAAAATGCTTGCAATCCGATCATCCACCAGCCGCGTATCCATCCCCTGGTTGAGATCAATCTGGTATATGCTCCCGATCAGGGATTCCAACTGTTCTATGCCGTATTCGCAAGCCAATATATTGTTATCCATCAATACCAGCTTGTCCGTGTCCTGTCTCACAACATCCTGCCAGCGCCGGTATGGCCTGATAGTTCCTTCTTTGTTAGGCACCACGCACCATCGGCAGTGATTGGGACAGCCGCGGGTCAGATACCCAATGGCATAATCGCAATCTGGATATATGGAGTAATCCGGGTACATGGAGTCAATTTCTGGTGGTAATGTCTGATCCATAGGTAGATCACGATATCCGGTCCCGCCCCGGATCGTATCATCTGGAAGATGAGGATTGTCCGGCGTGAAGTCAAATACCTTACTGCTGTATACACGGTCATAGTGCAGCACCGGCACCCACCACTCCACGGTATCTCTCTGCGCCTTATGCCAGGCTGATATTTTCATCAGCGCCAAATTAGGAAAATTCTTTCCATGCTTGAAATAATCTTTTTCCGCGTCATGTAATCCAACTATCATTTTTTTAAGGAGCCGGGATATCCCATCAACGGTGCGCACCGCTCCGGCCTCCTTTCTTAATCACTCAAATAGCGATTTTTCGTATAAAAAAACTACCAACCGAATGTTGATAGTTGGTAGTTCATCTTAATGACAATTTACTCTGTCTTACAGGTACTATATATTCACCTTGAAATTTTTCTATAAGCGACTCTACGATAATCTTTTCAGCTTCAGACGTCTTAGGACCCATTACTACTTCCGCTCCCTCAAGTGCATTCTCAGATAATTCCAAATAATATTCTTTATATGGTACATTCTTTGAATGTTTTATACTCTCAAATCCCTCTCCTTTTTCAATGCCCTCTGCACTAAATGGCGTAAATAAAATACGATATCTCCATTCAGATTGGAACTCCCAACACTCACGTTTATATTGTCCGATACCGGATATTTCAAATCTGTTATTTTTATCAAATAATATCTGGGGATAAATCATTTCTTCCTTATTTGAATAACTCATTTGAATTAACTCTGGAGCAGGCGGTATTACAAAGGCCCTATTCTCTCTTGCTATTTTATTCTCATCAATATATGACCTATAATTGTTTAAATTCCCTATCTCATCACCAATTTCATTATTATCTAATCTTATCCAAGAGCCTTTCATAGTTGCAGGATATTCCTTAAAAGGGTATCTCCTCATTTTCAAACGTACCCCCTTTGAATTAGGTGTATACATTTGCCACATAGGTATTGATTCCTCTTCCCTATCCGTCCAACAACTTACAACACACAATCTACCAATATCCTCAATATCTGATGCCTTACTTTCATCCGGATCATCAACAAAAGATAAGCAATTAAATCGTAATGTTCGCTTGCTCAAAATCAGAGCAAGTGTCTCAATGCTTGTATAATGATACAAAAAATCAGGTAATTTCATTTTATCCTCCAAAGGGTTTAATTGTTTTCATTATACGCTATACTCAACCAACTATCAATATTCAATTGTCAATGTACATTAACCTACTAAATCTGTGTCTTAGTGACCATGCTCTGATGTTCCGCCAGCAGCTCACCCACGGCCTTCGCAAATTCCCGCTTAAGAGTAGGCATGTTATCAATCAGCTCACCATTGGACACTTTCCGCTTAATCCCTGTCCGCTTCCTAAACTCCGACTCATAGTCATCCAGTCTCACACCATGTTTTTTCATTCTGGACTTTACTACGGTATATGTAGCACATCCAAAGTTGGTTTTGTCACCTCTGGCCTCAATGAGAGGCTGAATGATTTCCTGCCGTGTCTTACCCTGTTCCGCCTCCTGGGCCATCCGGCGCCGCTCCATCTCCTTACGGCTGTCCTCCTCCAGGTTAGAGAGGATAGGCTCAAACAATGATCGCAGTTTTTCATCTTCGGATATCACCTCCAGGCATGAGGCTTTCTCAGCCCCTGTAGCGTACTTATAATCCTTAATGGCCTGTTCCGATACAAAGCCATATACGTCACGCATTTTCCGATATATTCGGGTCAGAACATTGTTGAAATCGGAATACAGTTCCGGGTAGTCCTTAACCATCCTATCCACCCTGCGGCGTATCTCAATCTTCCAGGTATATGCTTCCGATATGGTTTCCTGTTTTCTGGGCTTATCATCATCCCTTTCCAGAAGCTTAATAATTTTCTCCTGATTGTTCTGTACTGCCCGGAACTTAGCTTCCATAACGGTTATCATATCCGCTCTCAGTTCCGCAAATTTTCGGTCTATGTAAGACCGATCTAAAAACAATGCACTCCTCTCATTTGGTTTCCCCATATCAATCATTTCCTCCTTGTAGCCATTCCTGCGTTTTCTGCATGGCAATGGCATCATAATCTGTATCACGCTGGTCAAAATTGTGGAATTTATTATTGTTTTGCTTTACAGGTATTTGGGATGGTCTTGCCCTGTCCTGCGCCCTTGACAGCCATCCGTTCAGGAACCGTTTTGCCCCGCTTCTGGTCTTTCGGTTCTTCGGATTGCTCTCACACCATCCCACAACCTTACGAATCTCCTGCATGACATCAATAGCCGGATAGAGCTTCTGGAACATGTCCACGTCATTCTCCGTCACATCATACATGGATTTATCATTTAGCATAAAGGATATTGCCACCGGGCTGCCTGGAGCGGATTTATCCGGCTCCGGGCAAAATGTATTATCATTATCCTTTACCTTTACCTTATCCTTTACCTTATCCTTTACCTTGGGTTCTGGTTTGATTTCGGTTTGGTTATTTGTAGGTTTACTTTTGGTTCCGGTTTGGTTATTGATAGGTTCCTGCGAGGTTTTAGGTCTGCCTCCTTTGGTTCCATTTAGGTATTTGCGGTTATTGGCATCAATCTGGGGTTTGGTGAGGAGGAATATCGTCCGTTCAATCCCACTTGTTTCCGGTTCCTTCTCATTCAGACCATACTCCATAATCGCAGTTACCGCAGCTTTGAACTGTTCTGGCGGGAGTTCCTTGACAGCTTCATAAAAACTCCTGTAAAATACTACGCTCTCCCTCATATCAACCACCATCCAGTTGTCTACCAGCATCCCACTCTCGATACAGGTTCATCCAGTCATCCAGACGCATTGTGACCAACCAGGAGCCACGATTGCGGCGGTGGAACACTGCGGGGTAGATTTCCTCGCTGAACGGTAATTTCTCCGCCTCCGTGTCATCTATAGCCTGTCTCATGGCATCCTCAAGGTTAAGGCGTTCTACCCTTTTGCATTCGATGTGTATGCCTGGAAGTCCCACCACATCCGCATCCCCGTTGGTGCCACAATACTGCTGGCCCCTACGGCAGTTGTATCCATGGTCCTTAAGGAGATTGGCAAGTTCCCGTTCACCACGCTTCCCTTTTTCACGCTGTGCTTTCCCCATCTACATGCCTCCCATCCCGAACATACTTATCTGGCCTGGGATACCCTTGCTCCTTACCCCGTTCACGAACCGCCTAGCGCCCTTTGTAGCTGCCTTCATGGACTGTATCCTCCTGTCCTGCCTTGCAATCCAGGCAGCGGCTTCACGGCGGCCCTGGAGCGTTGAGTCAGGTATGTAATATCCGTCACCATTGTCCAGGTTAATGATAACCTTACTGTATCGCATGGCCTCTATCGCCTCACGGATACGTCTATCCTTATATCCAGTGATCCGGCTGAGTTCCGCCCTGCTTATGGCATTCTGTTTTCCTACGCCCAGGGCATTGTACACAGCGCATTGGATAACATCAGAATTTTTTGTGTATCTCAATTCAATCCCTCCTTTCGGGCCGGGTAAAGGAGGTCTGATAGGTCCCGGCCCAGGGTCAGAAAGTTATCGTGACATATCGCAATCTGACCAAGTGTTGTTGTTCTATGTATCATCCCTAAGGGGATTTGATACCTTGCTATAAGTAACTCTTTCCAAATTCCTGCCTGAAATCTTCGCGGCTGCCGTAATGCTCCTCGTAGTACTCCTGGGCCATCCGCTTAAGCTTATTGTCTATCTGCTTATTCTCTGCCGTTGCCTGGAATTTGGCACCGTTTGGATGCAGGTCATACCGGAGTGGGATTATGAACCCCCTATTTTCCGATTTCGGTCCATATCCCTGCCTACCCTCAAATATATGATGGCGCTCCACATACGGGCTACCTGTGAAATAGCAATGGTCCATGTCATCAGTAAAAACACTCCACAACTTTTTAGCCATCCTGCGCCTTCTTCCTGCGATGCTGCTCATACAACTGCATCATCCGCTCTATCTCTTTTGGAGGAAGGGTCTCAATCCCCAGCTCCTGGCACTCCGATACCAATCCATCAATTAGCTTACTCATTTCGGATGTGTCGTAAGTGCTGGAACCGCGCAGCATGATGTATGTACGGAATCGTGAGCCATCAGAAGCAACCTTTACCTCCGTGGTCGGCTTGATATGGTAGGTCTCAGCCTCCAGTGACCGGTCCGCCCCCTTATCATCGTCCGGCACCACAACATATATCAGATGACCGTCCATCTCTTCCAACTGACCATATCTGCGGAGCATAAGGTTATGCGCCCGGTTCTTGGATATCCCGGATGCCTCCGCTAATTTGGTCAGCAACTGCCAGTAATATGCATTGGCATCCAGGCTACGCTTCTTCCGGTATTGCTTGGCTACTATGTTAAGCAGTTTGCCACGTATACCTTCCAGTTGTCCCGTTATGTCCTGGTCCATCTCAAAGGTCAGCAGGAATTTGCCTGTTTCCCAGTTACGTGCGATATCCTTTAGGGTTCCCTTGCTCTCCATCAATCATCACCTCTTTGGGTCATTCCAGGGCAATCCGCCATCCTGTATATCATCTGGTGGAGATGTATTCGTATCTGACGGTTTATCAGGAGTATTTTTGAACCGCTTCATACAATCTTCATATTGTGATACATCCATACTGCTGAATTTGTCAGCATTATACATTTGACAGATGATTTTCCAATGCTTTCCCGTCCGTTGACACTCTGCTATCAGATCATTAACCTGTGACTCATTCAGTTTTTTGGATTGTTTCTTTTCACCACTCCGTTTATCTTCTTTCCCTGGAATATCCTCCTGGGCGGTGTCTGCATCTTTCGTGTCATCAATACAGAATAGTCCATTTAGGGCATACTTCCTGGCATAGCTACTGCTGCTCCCTGTAATCTGGGATGCGTCCATACCTTTCTTATCAAGTTCCTCCCTGGCATATGAAGTATTTTCCACCGCCTCGCCTGATTCACAGTCCACAAACCTGGCTGTGGCCTTTATGTAATACCGGTCACCAACCATGACTAACTCATCCCCAACAACAAGCACCGCTTTAACTTCCTGCATAATAGGTTTGGCTGCCTCTTGTATATCCTCACAGTTCCTGTAATAATAATTGCCAAATTTATTGTACTGGCTCTTTGGTGCCTTTAGGATGGACTGGACATGTTGTAGCTTTTCATATACGTTCATGTCATCAGACATCCTTCCTCTCAAAATACAATCCCAAACTTGTCATAGCCATCTCTACCTCCTGCAGTTCGGCATCCGTACCCACTACCGTATATACTGCGGTATGGGAATTTGGGGCCGTAAGCGGTGCGGCATTCTCCTCATCCACGGACTTGATTTCTGCCCTCACAGCTTCCTCTGCATCCTTACGGATACGTTCCTCATGAGCCATGCGCTGGCGCTCATCCTTCCGGACACGTTCCATCTCTTCCTGGTGCCTGCGTTCCTCTTCCTGATGCCTGCGTTCCTCTTCCTTCCGCAGTATCTCAGCCTTCTGGGCTTCGTACCGGTTGATATATGCAAGCGCATCTGGAAGGCTCAAAGTGGCCTGGAACTTCCGCAGGGCATCCGGTACCGCATCGGACTGCATGGCCTCAATGGCTGCCTTCCCGGCCCGGGTATTGGCAATGGTCTCCGACATGGACTTACGGATGGATTTGATGGAGGTACTGGCGTTGCCCCACTTGTCCTCCTGCAGACGGTAGAGCGGAAGGAAGTCCGCCATATCACCAATTTCTTCTGTATATATCTGTTCTATCTCTGTCTGACGTTCCTTAAGCCGCTTTGCCTCAAACTCCTCTACCTGTCCGTTGATATGGTTGATTGGCTTGTCCACCAGGGCAGCCACCTGCTTCACCCGGGCTTCAAACTGGTTATATGGTTCCATCCACTGAGCCTTGACTTCCTTACGGCTATCCTCGATGCTTTTCTTAAGCTTGCGCAGTTCCGCCACCTTCTTCTTGGCATCCGTTTTAGTATCTTCCGTGAAGATAATCCCATCATACTGGCACATATCAGCCGCCAGTTGCTTCTCAATCTCATCAAAGTTGGTCTTAATCAGGCCTGCTACCGGCCTCACCTGTAACATAATATTTTCCATCATATCTCCATACCTCCATCAAAATTCATTTCATATTGCCACCCATCTGCCAGATGGATGGATTCTTGTGCCATCTGTCTTTTTTTCATATGTTCCATTTCATCCTGTTGACACTTGTCACACTGGTCCCCCTCTCCCGGGTCCAGGTAACATCCACAGGTATCACAGCGGTATGGATGCCTCATCACCGACCTCCTTCTGTGCCCTCTTTTTTATCCCCAGGATGCCGAATGCAACATCATAATCTACGTACTTCGCGGAGCTGACATATTCCTGTGCTGCTTTGATTCTTTCTGCCGCCATCTGACCTTGAATGAACAGGTCCATAGGCACATTGTTCATTTGGATATTAGATAGATTTGCCATCTTTACAATCCCCTTCCACCTGTGCTATATTATTGATAGTGTTAATTTTCATCTGGCCGACCGGAGTTCGCACCTCCCTCGGCCTTTTTCTTGCTTTTCCGTTTCCCCAGCCGAAGGGATTAATCCCCAGGGCTGCCGCCGCACGGTTTGTTCCGTTCTTTCGTCTGCTCACCATAATCACCTCCTTCCTATATCGATATGTATCCGGTCCAGGTAAGGACCAGGAGCGTAACCGTCACTGCCAGCATGATCGCCAGGGCCATCCTCCACTGCTCTGACCCCCTCTGCATCATCCGCTCCTCATGCAGACCTCCGGCCAGCCAGATGTTGGCCTGTGTAAGTTCTGTGATTAGATCATGATTATACCGGGCCGGGTCTGTCGTGAGGGGCATGTACTGGATGTCTGCTTTACTCATTAGCATTTGCCCCCTTCTCTCCATTTAAAAACAGATCAAGATCCTCCATGTTGATCAGCTTCTTAGATCCAGCCGGTATCCACTTCACCAGGTTATGATCTAACCAATATGATACTGTATAATAAGTAAAACCAAATTTCTTGCATACCTCAGTAATAGTGCAATAATTTGGTACCCGTATCGTTACCATAAATCACCCCTCCTTTCCATCCCCTCCCTATTGACATCTTATGTTGAAGGGAGTACAATTACAGCACATAGAGCAAACATACGTTCTTATTCTTTCAAAAAATAATCAAGTGGAACACCAAAGTAATCAGCGAGGATTTGAAGTTTATCAGCCTTGGGCATCATTTTTCCTCTTTTCCACTCGCTAAAAAAGGAAGAAGGCATATTGACTTTTTTTCCTAACTGATAAAATGATAGCCCTTGCTCTTTCGTCAAGTCATTCAGCCTTGCATAAGAATCAACAGCACTAAGCAAATTAAACGCTCCTTTCTTCAAAAATTCTAATATTTTTATTGACTTTAGCTAGAAAATTCTATATAATCAAATTATCCACTAATTGATTATAAAACTAGAATTTTATATATTGTTATACTAGGATTTTCTAGCTCATGTACATAGTATAGCTAGATTATTCTAGTTTGTCAAGCCATTTTTAGAATTTTCTAGTTTTTCTTGAAAGGGCGATATTATGTACGAAATTTTTGCAAGGTTATTAGACGAGCGACATTTAAGAGCAGCTGATGTGTGTAAGGGAACCGGCCTCCCTTCCTCACTTTTCAGTGAATGGAAACGAGGAAAAAGTACTCCAAAAGCCGATAAGCTTAAAAAAATTGCTGATTATTTTGGTGTATCCGTTGAATATTTAATGACCGGAACAGAGGAGCCAGAAGAAAAGAAAAATCCTTATAGCGATTTGAAGGGCATATACCTGTCCTACGCCAAGGAAGCCCAAGACAGCGGAATCGACCCGGACGATATTCGTCTCGCTCTTGATACTATAAGGAGGTTAAGGGGAGAGAAATAGGATTGGATCAGAATTACAAATTTGAACTATACAAAAATGTTATACGGGTCAAACGTTTTATGGGATTCAAAGATTTCCAATGTGGAATAAACCTTGTAAAAACTTTTGAATCTACTGGTGTAAAAATGGAAGCGCTACCTTTTAAAACACCTGGTTTGCGTGGTATGGCAGCAATTGGAAAAAAGCCACATCCAGATGTAATACTACTAAATAGCGCACGAACATTCAGAGAGCAAAATTTTGATTGTGGACATGAAGCAATGCATCTAGCATTGCATCGGCATACAGGACGGTCTACATTCAATTGTTTTAATGAAGTGGCGGCACCCAATCAGGATCCGTTCCTTGAATGGCAAGCAAATGAAGGAGCAGCGGAATTTCTTATGCCATTTAGGGAGTTTATACCAATGCTGTACGATCTAGTCGGAAAACATCCTGATCAGGTAGCTATAGAAGATTTCGTCAATATAGCATGTGATACATACCTTGTTCCTAAAGCAGCAGTGAAATATAGGATAGAAAACCTAAAATACGAAATCCTACAATACTATGCTGGAATAAAGCTGGAAAATATAAAAATTTTGTCAAAAAAGCAGCAAGAAAAACAAGGATTGCGTACGGAATCTTTCATTGATATATTTGATCATATAAATGAAAAAAGCCACCCCTGTAGGCGCAGGAATGACTTTTAACATAATTCTCTTACTGGGTTAGCTTCCAGAAGATATATTTTGTTTCGCAACCAAATTATATCATCTCTGGAGCATCCTGGCAAGGGGTGTATTTTTTATGTCCATTTTTAAGGAGGAGTGATATAATGGCAACTGCAGTACCCTATAAAGACAAGGATGGAAACATCATCTCTTATCAGATTCAGGTCTTCCGTGGGCGTGATAGTACTGGTAAGAAGCTTAAACCATACACAGAGAGTTGGAAAGTGCCTGAAACATACAAGTCTGATAAAGCAATTAAAAAAGCACTAGAAAAAGAAATGGGCGCGTTTGAAGCCAAATGTAAAGAGGGAAGAATATCTATAGATACCAGTACTCTCTCTGAATACTGTAGGCGTTATATAGAACTTAAAAGCGGAAACAAGAAAAAATCCGTTGCCTTCTATAACAGCCTGCTCCCCAGAATTGATACCGAAATAGGATTTATTAGGATGGACAAGTTAAAAGCAAAACATCTGGATGACTTTTACCTAAAATTGCAACAGGAAGGTATCCGTAAGGATACTAAAGCTGTAGCCAAAGATAGCCTAATCATCGAGCGGAATAAGCGTAAACTGACTAACAAAGCACTTAGTGATATGACTGGACTTACACCAACAACGGTAGGAATCGCCATGAAAAAGCGACATGTAAATTTGGCCACTGCAGATAAACTATCCAAAGCATTAGAAAAGGATGTTTCAGATCTATTTGAAATCATACCTCTTGGAGATAAAGAAGGGTTATCCGCAAAAACCATAGGTCACTACCATACTTTCATCCATTCTGTCCTTGAGATGGCCTGCCAAAAAGGAGATCTAGCAATTAATGTAGCCAGCAGAGCCACACCTCCAGCCATCGTGAAAAAGGAAGCTGAGTATCTAGAAATAGACGATATTATCAGAATACGGGAATGTCTTGAAAAATATCCAATGAAATATAGGGTTATGGTATGTCTGCTCGTAGATACTGGTGTGCGCCGTGGGGAGTTATTCGGTATCCGATGGCCTGTCATTGATTTTGACAAGAAACAGATACTGATTGACCGGAATATACAGAGATTAAAAGGCATCGGCTTATACGCAGATACACCAAAAGGAAAAAAATCAAGGGTAGTCAGCATATCAGACGAGATGACCCGCCTGCTTAAGGAATACCAAGAATATCAGAAAAAAGAACTATTTTATGTTGAAGACTCAGATTACAATAAAGAACAGTACCTATTCATTCAAGAGAACGGGAACGTAATGGATCCCCATAGTCTGAACCATTGGATTATTGATTTTCAAAAAGCTGAGAACCTACCGCATATTTATCCACATAAATTCAGGCATTCACAGGCCAGCATACTGCTCTACTCTGGCATTGATATTGTAACAGTAGCAGGAAGGCTTGGACATGCCCAATCCAGCACCACAGGAAACCTCTACGGCCATATCCTTCGTCACGCTGACCGGCGTGCATCGGATGCCGTAGCCAGTGCATTATATGGGAAAAGATGATGAAAATTTATGGACTATTTATGGACAAAATTTAAAAAAGTCCTCAGAAATAACGAAAAATGACAAGATATACAAATTTTAATAAACCTGGGAAGCCGCATGAAATAAGGATTTTTCGCAAATTACGGAAATGCAAAAAAGTTACAAATTTAACAATGTCAAATTCATACCCGTGGTGTCGAGAGTTCAAGTCTCCCTTCCGCTACTTGTGAATGCCCCTGAAAGCTTGATAAATCAAGTGTTTCGGGGTTTTTGCTTTTGAAAAACCATGTTTACTTTTGTTTACACTCATATAATCATTCTTTTATTTGCTGCTTGTTCCAGTCCAAGTTCTTTATCTGACACATCCTTCTGATCAAAACAATAATGATTCAGCAATGTTTTTTTAATCTTCATGTCCAGTTACATAAGCTTTCCAGATATTTTGTAAAGATTCTACCTGTCCCCCTCTTTCTAGTTCTGCTGGCAATAAAAAGGTAACCTTCATCATAATATCCATATTTAATGCAAAGTTCTAGCCTCATGCCACGCCCCTTCCATTTGTTCGTGTTATACCTTTATCGGACCAGCTCTACTTATAAAAAATAGAAGAAACTCTTTGTGTTAACTCTTCAAGTACTTTCCCACTATCGTATTTTAATAATATTGATGCATGGTAAACAACTTTAGACTCAGTATCTACTATCAACGGCAAATATATCGTATTCGCAAAATTAGCACTAAATATGAATTTCTTAATGTTATCCTTACTCACATTGTTTGAAAATACACATAATATATACTTCCTGTTAATCAATCCTTTTAACTTTTTTCTTTTTTCACTTTTAGCTATTGCTGAATCCATTAATATTTGAACATTTTCAGACTGATAAGAACTGATATCCGGAAAATAATCCATAATAATTATATAATTCACAATCGTTCTTCTCTTTCTGTGTTCAATTTGCTGAAAAATCTTTATATTTCCCATTTCACAGGATAGCTTCTCTTCTAAAACATAACCTTTCTTACTGATTTCATCGCATAGATTATTTATTGAAACAATATTAGTTTCTTTTCGTACAATACACTCATCCATATCTTCTCTTTTACCAAGAAGAAATTTATATGGTTGTATAACTTCTAACAAGGTTACCGCAAAGATCGCACCAAACAAAATAAGAAACAAAAAACTTATAGTAAAGAGAGAAAGGATTAATATATCATCTGTTTCTTTTGGAAGGAAAAAGATAGAAATATATAAACATATAGATAATGTCATAAAAAAAGCAGCTATCCAAAATAGTTTTTTCACTGTTAGAATCTCCCTAACTTATTTTTTCTGTTCATACCATTGCCAACAAAGCACGTATCATTAAAACACATACTTCGTTGGCAATGAACTTAATCAACCGTTATTACATTAAATCTGATTTAAAATACTTTCTTTATGGTAACGAGGATTTAGAGATCTTAATAGTTCATCCATTTTATTCTGCCGTTGTGCCATCATTTTCACAGTATGATCTATGAAGTCATAATTTTTCAACAAAACATCATCTATGGAATTACTGCAATTATATGGTGTGTAATAATTAATATTGTTCCATATTTCTGAACCATAGTGTTTCGCTATTCCCATTCCGTTAGATACAACAGCACTCTTTGCCGCCCCCTTTTTAATATTCCACAACTGCAAATCCAAATGTACTATTTTGGGAAAAACCTGATCATACGATGGTGTGTTCAGGATTTTCTTGAAGCAACCATTATTTAATGTTTGAAATCGTTCAATTAACTTTCTGATTGATATTTCATGCGAAGATCTGACAACTGTGCAACCCAATCATTTATGCATTGCTGATCTAAAGTAATTGTCGGAAGATAATGCCCTCCATCCTCAACACAAAAGAGTTTAAAACCCATATCGGATACATTTCCATAAAGACAGGCATGTTTGATAGATAGTGACATGATCCAAAAAACATCTATATCTCCATGCTTGTATACCCCCTCTCCCTCCATCAACTTCCTCGTTAATCCAGATATCAAGTATGAACAAACATATTCAACTCTTTCTATCCCAAGATAAACTTTTTTAAAGTTCCTGCGTTTTGAAAAATACACGTGGCATTGCCAATCTGATTCCGCAACTAAGGTCAAAGCAAACTCTTTTGATTTTAAAACCACTTTATCCATGGTAAGATAACAATTTCTCCAGTTTTTCTCCATATGTCAACTCTTTTCCTCCTAACGTGCAGGCATATGATGTTTCAATCAAATCTTTTATAAGCGAAATCTCTTCTTCGCTAAAATGAAAATTCATAAGCTTAACCTCCCAATTTTTTAATAGATCCAAAGTTCTATCTATTATCATTCCTGGTGCGGTAGTCTAATTTTTTGCTTTTACTATTGTGGTATTTTATCATCATTTTATTGATATGATACTTTCAATAACTTTATCAGTTCATAAATTTATACATAATAATAAAGAAAACATCTCTTGACTAATTCTCCAGTGGTTAATGCCTTTTCAAACTCATCTTTTATTCTTGCTTCAGGATATAACTTATGTAACTCTGGTGCACTTTGCTCAATATAATACGATAGCAAATGTGGGTTGATACCATAACCCACAGCATCAAAATCCCAATCAATGTTTATTTGTCCATCAAATACATTGCACCCTCTACCATGCAAATAAGCTTCGTACCGTTTTCCGTTCACAAAAAACTCTTTTCGCGGTTCTTGACACTGC
This sequence comes from Enterocloster citroniae, assembly GCF_040545455.1. Taxonomy (NCBI): domain Bacteria; kingdom Bacillati; phylum Bacillota; class Clostridia; order Lachnospirales; family Lachnospiraceae; genus Enterocloster; species Enterocloster citroniae. The sequence goes on from NZ_JBEPLZ010000022.1 coordinate 80,045, forward strand.
CTCATAATAGGACCTAATTCAAACTTATTCTTTACATTTAATGCTTGAAAAAGAAGACTACACCTATCTTCAACAGCCTCTAAATACTCGATTGTTAATTGTTTTAATATTTCATCCAATATTAATTCCTCCAATCATTATTTAATTGCTATTTATACGCATATTTGAGTATATTTTGTAGTCTTCATATGTATGCAACACTGCAATTAAGTAATAGAATCACATTGATGTACCCTCGTCCTTATAATAATGCAGAAGATGTTTAGCTACATTATCGTTGCTTGATGCATCATTAAAATAAGAGGAGCTGATTAACTTAGCACCAAATAAATTAGGCTTAAAACCTAAACTCCATACTGTACTATCATCATATACTGCGTTGTCAAAAGTACATGTATCCAGTCCATCGCACTCTAAAATAGCGCCTCTTAAGTCGCAAAAGTTAAAGTTTACGTTGGAAAGTGTTGAACCTGTTAAATCTGCTCCATTTAAGCTTCCTCCAGAAAAATCACTGGAAATAATTAAAGTCGATTTTAGATTTGCCTTGCTATAATCAGCCATAGCAGATTCCATCCCGATCAATCTCGATTTCTCAAAATTAGAATAATTAAATAGAGTACATTTTGTTTCTGCATATCTAAAATCACAGTTCAAATAGCTGGAATGACTCATATCCAGGTTTGTTAATATACATCTTGAAAAACAAATATCATCAAAGACATTTTCTTTTAACTTGTCTACTGGCAGTTCCATTGGCTCATCGCCTTCTCTTAATATGTACATAATTGCCTCCAAATTTTAGTGATTATCCCAATCGGATAAATCCATTAGTATATCTTCCCATTTTACTATCCCTTTTGGATCACCTCCACCCCACTGGCGCGTACCTATTTTATTGTATTATCATCCTCTTTGTTAGGATTTCTCTCAATCCCAAACGCGTCATACTCATATGAGGCTTTGCAGATTCCACCTTGATTTCTTAGCTCGGATACGTCCCCATGCTCGTTCAATATATAGTAGTATACCACGTTATCTGCTTCTGCGGCAATTACATCGATACCTCGCATGTACATATTAAGTTTTTTACCATCAATACGTTCCTCCACAAGGTTATTATCGTCCCAGCAATTATCTGGTCGTTCTAAGCAGCTACCTTGAGCACTAAAATAAGTCCAGGAATATGTGTAGTGATTACATACTCATGGACTTATTCAGATGTCCAAATACTTGATTTTTGATTACACCTTTCATTACACTTTCGGATGATGTGCTCAAATCTCCTTATTTTATTGGTTTTTATGGGCCTATGTCGAGAGTTCATGTCTCCCTTTTGCTACTGATAAACCTCGAAAGCTTGCCTATCAGGCAGTCCGAGGTTTTTATTTTACAAACGTTATTTTTAAATGGATTCTCCCGCCATCCTGCAAACCATACAAAAAGCATTCTCCAGCGATTGTGTGGATGCGATTCCCTTCCAGGCAATATCATGGGCTGTTCCGTGGGCACAGGTTGTTGCCGGCATGTTCAGTCCTCCCACAATCGTGATCCCCCGTTCAAATCCCTTTAGCTTTAAGGCGATCTGCCCCTGATCATGATACATGGTCACCACCGCATTATATGTTCCGTCAAAGGCCTGTTTAAACAGAGTGTCCGATGCAAATGGCCCCTGTGCATCAATTCCCCTTCCAGACGCTTCCCGGATCGCCGGAGAGATCACCCTGCCCTCCTCGTCTCCGCATAGACCGCCTTCACCTGCGTGGGGATTCAAAGCGCATACTCCGATCTTCGGATGGCGGTATCCTGCTTTTTTTAACGTCTTATCCGCCAGACAGATCGCTTGTACGATCCCATCCACTGTCAGCTGGCTGCTGATTGCTGATACCGGAATATGGCTGGTCACCCTTGTTGTCCATACCTGATCCAGCATATTGATCTCACCGCATTCACCCTCCTGTCCCAAAAGCATGGAAAAAAGTTCTGTCTCACTTGCCGCAGGACTGTCAGCCAGTTTCATGGCCCCTTTATTTAAAGGAGCATAACACACTCCCTGGATCTTTCCATTTTTAAATAATGACACAGCATAGCAGATCATATCAAGACATGCTTTGCCGCATATCTGATTTACTTTCCCCTTCTCGATCATCCCCGGATCCTGGTCCCCCACATGGATCACCGGTATCCCATGCTCCCAGTCAACCGTATCCATGGAATCAAACAGCTTCCAGTTAACATTCAGATCAAATGTCTCCAATGCGTATTTCCATAAATGCACATCCCCCATCACAACGGGTCTTGCATGTTCATTCAAAATCCCTTTTGCTGCCAGTTTTGCCGTCAGCTCCGGCCCAACACCGCTTCCATCTCCTATTAATACTGCCACAACAGGTTTTTCATTCTTTTCCAATCCGCCCACCGCCTTTCTTAAATCTTCCGTCCTGCCTGCATTTCCGGGTAAAACCACATAGGGGATCCCCAAATGTATCCCCAAATGTATCCCCAAACGCAATTTTTTGATCATTGCAGGCTCTTCCTCCTAAAAAGGAAGAGGGAGCTGTCATATGCTCCCCCTTTCCCTTGCTACCTGTACTGCGGCATCCAATCTTTATGGGCCTCAAACAGATCATCACACATAGCTGTAATATCATCCATGGAAAGCTCCGCCGCCACATGGGGATCCAGCATTACTGCCTGGTATACCGCCTCTTTTTTCTTTGTACGCGCGGCTTCGATGGTCATAAGCTGAACATTAATGTTGGTTCTGTTTAATGCCGCCAGCTGTTCCGGCAATTCTCCCACATAAACCGGCGCAATGCCGGAAGCATCTGAGATACAGGGTACCTCCACACATGCCTTGGCCGGAAGATTGGGTATCATTCCATGGTTGATCACATTTCCGCCGAATTTAAACGGCTTATTGTTCACAATGGAGTGGATGATCTGAACTGCATATTCCTTGGACGCCTCATGTCCCAGATCAGGTGAATTGATCAGCTCCTCCCTCATCTTCTGCCACTCTTCAATATGCCTGATACATCTTCTTGGATATTCGTCCAGGGGAATATTATACCGTTGGATCAATTCCGGATATTTATCTTTAATAAAGTACGGCATATATTCCGCATTATGTTCGCTGGATTCCGTGACATAATATCCAAACCGGTGCATGATCTCGTGGCGTACTTTGTCTCCCTCCGGATATCCAAGCTCCTTTGACCTGCGTTTGATCTCCGGATACAGATCCACCCCGTCCCGGCTGACTTCCAAAAGCCATGCCATATGATTGATCCCTGCAATCTTCCACTGCACCTTATCGTCATACTCCATGCCGATGCCGTCAAAAAGCTTTGGCACTGCGACCTGAACACTATGGCATAAGCCGATAAAATTCACATTGGAATAGCGCTGCATATATCCGCTTAACATTCCCATTGGGTTCGTATAATTAAGGAAAACCGCATTGGGACAATATTTCTCCACATGTTCTCCAAACATTTCCAGAACCGGGATGGTTCTTAATGCGCGGAATACGCCTCCCACTCCCAACGTGTCTGCAATCGTCTGCCTTAAGCCGTATTTTTTCGGGATTTCAAAATCCGAAATGGTACATGGGTCATACCCTCCAACCTGAACCGCACAGATCACAAAGTCAGATCCTGTAAGGGCATTGGGAAGCATTGCTTCTCCCACATATTTTTCCAGTGTTACGTTTTTCCCAAAATGATGCTTCATGGAATTCAGCATCAGATAGCTGTCTTCCAGTCTCTGCTCATCTATATCGTATAATGAAAATACCATATCTTCAAGTTCCGGATGGATCATACAGTCACCCAGAACATTTCTGGCAAATACGGAACTTCCTGCGCCCAGAAATGTAATCTTCAAAGCCATGTTGTGCCCCTTTCCACATCCTGTATTATTGCTCATTCAAAACTTCTGTCATACGCTCCTGGCATGCTGCCACCACCTGTTCCGCTGTTGCAGAATTGTTCACTGCCAGCGGATCCATCTCTTCGTTAAATACTTCATTTAGCTGCTGGAAGGATACGGAAGTCTCATCTGCCGCCATCTTGGGATCAATCGTTGCCACGATCTCATTTAAGATCCTCATCTCGTCCGGGAATACCTTATATTCTACACCGCCCTCCAAAAGGCTGGTTCTTACAGGAATGAACGCACCTGTCTCGCAGAATGTCTTCATATTCTCAGCATTGGTGATATAATCAATGACAATTGCCGCTGCCTTGGGATATTTTGTTTCTGAATATGCAAATACTGCGTTGCCGCCCATATCAGATCCTGTTTTTCCATTGCGGACCGGCATATATGTCATTCCCCATTTGTCGCCCATGTTCTCCTGCATATAGGAGCAATGCCAGCTTCCTGAGAATGTAAATGCAGTCTGCTCCGCTACAAACAATGAGTTGGTGGTTGTGGCTCCTGAAAATGCAGTGTTGGCAACCAGATCTTCTTTTCTCCAATCCTCATACAGTTTGATTGCCTCTAATACCTCCGGTGAATCCATTGTAACAGCATCCTGGGCCTCGTTCAGCACAGATCCGCCATTCATGTAAATGAACGGAAGATAGCGATAACCGCTGTTATTCTCCCAGATACCGCCAAATGCATAAGGCAGGCTGTATTTATCCTTTAAGGTCCTTGCAATATCAGTTATTTCTTCCCATGAATAACCATCTTCCACACTGGTGGGAATCCTTATCCCAGCTTCCTCAAACATCCTCTTGTTGTAAAACATTGCCACTGTATCCGTATGATGAGGCATGGCTACCAGTTTTCCCTCATATGTACATGCGGATAAAAATGCCGGTGAAACATCATCCAGGCTCTCCTGGGCAATATAAGGGCTCAGGTCCAGCATTACGTCCGCCTGTTTGAATTTACCAAGTCTCTGATAGGTATAACGCATTACATCCGGCCAGTCATTTCCCGCAATCCTGGTGTCCAGCATATCTCTGTAATCTGAAGACGGATATGTCTGGGGAATGATCTTAATCTCCGGATGGTCCTTCTGAAGATTTGCGATCAACTCATCCCATGCGTCTTTGTCAGAAGTGGATCCTTCCCAATATGCGATTTCAATTTCCGCCCCCTCTTCCGCTTTTAATTCCTCCGCTGCCGCATCTGCCCCTTTTGCTGCCTCTGCCGTTGTCTCTGCCGCCGCTTCTTTTGCCGCTGGTGTTGCCGCTGGTTTTTCTGCGGTTTTTCCGCCGCAGGCAGCCAATCCGCTTACCATACCTGCCGCCAGCATAACTGCCATAACCTTTTTGACTCTGTTTCTACGCATAAAATACTCCTCCTTTATATTTTTACACTTTCGTGTTTATGTATATCGTGTTTATGTGTTTCGTATTTATTTGTTTTTGTATTCCCCTTCCTCCCTAACCTTTAATACCGCTGGAAGCAACCCCCTGTACAAACTGCCGCTGGAATAACAGGAATACCACCAGGACCGGCAGCACAGATATCAGCGAAGCTGCCATCATATCATTCCAGTTAACATACTGCGCCCCGTTTAGATTAGATAATCCCAGCTGTACTGTGTAATACTTATCATTGGAAAGCATGATCAACGGCCACTGCAGATCATTCCAACGCCACATAACCGTGAAGATCACAAGCACGCTGATAAGCGGTTTCACATTGGGAAGTATGATCTTTGTAAAAATCGTAAACTCTGTGGCGCCATCGATCCTTCCCGCCTCGATCAATCCATCGGGGATGTCACTGATAAACTGGCGGGACATAAAAAGTCCCAGTGCTTCGGCACACGGCGGGATAATCACACCCCACAGCGTATTACGGATTCCGATCTTGGATGCAATGACAAATACCGGGATCATGGTGACCTGAAGGGGGATCATCAATGTACTTAATACGATCAGAAACAAAAATTCTTTAAATTTAAAATCGTATTTTGCAAAGGCAAACCCTGCAAGCAGGTTGATACAAACCGTTATCACGGTTGAGAGCAAAGTTACTATAAAACTGTTTCTGAAATAAAGCCCAAATGGCGCCCTGGACAGTGCTGTTGCAAAATTGGACCATATAAATTCACTTGGCCATAACTTGGGGGGAAATGCAAATATTTCATCCACTGGTTTCACTGCGGTTGCCATCATCCAGTAAAACGGGAATAACGCTATCACTGCCGCTGAAAACATAAGCAGAAAGACCGCCGTCTTCATCAGCCTGTATTTTCTCCTATCCATGCCCATACGTCCTGAATCGTTCATATGCTAATCCTCCTTCTCAATCCTGAACCTGATCAATGTGAGTACCACCATAAACGCAAATAATACAATACCGCCGGCCGCCGCCCTGCCATAGTAATTCTTATTAAATGCCTGCTCATAGACATACATTACCATGGTCTTTGTTGCATTCAGCGGACCTCCCTGCGTCATGGTATAGACCAGGTCAAATGAACGGAACGCATGGATCATGCAAGTGATCATTACAAACATATGCGTATTCTTAAGAAGGGGAAGGGTGATGTAGCGGAATTTCTGCCAGGTACTTGCACCATCGATGGTTGCTGCCTCCATCACATCCGTTGGTATTCCCTGTAAACCTGCCAGGTAGATCACCATATTGTATCCGGTCCTCTGCCATACAGTTGCAACGATCAGCATGACCATTGCAAATTTGGGGTCATTCGCCCACTGGATCGCCGTGCCGCCCAGTGACCGGATCAAATAATTGATCAGCCCAAGCTGATCCTGAAAGATCCAGGTAAACACCGTTCCCACAACAACGGTGGACACTACTGCAGGTGCATATATTGCAGAACGGATCACTCCTCTCAGCGGAATCGCACTGTTCAGCAGCACTGCAAAAAACAATGCAAGCACCATTAAAAGGGGTACGGTGGCAACCGTATAATAGAACGTATTAAAAATGGATTTTAGGAATACTTTATCCTGGAAAATATACAGATAGTTCTGTATATCGATAAATTTCGGCGTCCCCATTCCATTCCATTTTACAGTACTATAGTAAAATGACATGAATATGGGAATGATCATAAATACTAAAAACAAGATCATATTTGGAAGAATATAAAGATATGGCACTACTTTAATATTTCTCCAAAAAGGCATTTTTATTTTCGAGTTCTTTTCTACCATAGCGTTCCTCCTTCTTCACAGTGAAACGGCCTAATTGCCTTGTGCCCTGCACTCCAGAACATACATCTGAGAAGTAAAATCACCCATATCTGATCCGGAATTCTTTTTTGTGACCTCCTTTTTTCTTACGGAAGATCCCGTAAATTCCATATCCGTTAACATTCCCATGTTCATAAGTTCGTCCCCGTAATAAGACCTTCCTGTTTCAGCACAGACGTACATCATCTGGGGATCCAATCCTCTGAGCAGCACTTTCTTCAATTTGGGATTGGGTGTGGCCAGCACTTTGTAGCAGCTGACAATGGCTGTCTTCCTGTCCTCCGATACTACCATCCACGCCGCATCGCCCTGATTTTCAAATGGATCCTTTAATCTGTAAAATCTTCCGTACTGAAATACATTCCGGTATTTTTTGTAAAATTGGATCTGTTCCATCACAGCGCTCTGCTCCGCCTCTGTCATCTGATTCGGATCCAGCTCATATCCAAACGCTCCAAAAAAGGCCACATTTGCCCGGAAGCCGATGCTGGTCATCCGTTTCACCTGATGATTCGGAACAGCCGAAACATGGGCGCCTATGGATGACAGCGGGTACACCATGCTTGTCCCGTATTGTATTTTGATCCGTTCCACTGCATCCGTGTCATCGCTGGCCCAGCACTGCGGCGCATAGTACAGCATACCGGCATCAAACCGCCCGCCGCCGCTTGCACAGGATTCAAACAGGATGTCAGGAAAAGATTGGATCAGTTTTTCATATAAATCATATACTCCTAATATATATCTGTGGAAAAATTCACCCTGTTTCTCAGCCCCCAGCGTTGCGCCATACGCCTCCGTAATATTCCGGTTCATATCCCACTTTATATATGAAATCTTGGAATTGCTCAAAACCTTGTGCATCATATTATAGATATGATCCACGACTTCAGGATTGGAAAAATCCAGAACATACTGATTTCTTCCCTGGGACATGGGGCGTTCCGGCACCCTGATCACCCACTCTCCATGGTTTTGATACAACTCACTGTTCTTATTGATCATCTCCGGTTCAAACCATAAGCCAAACTCCAATCCAAGTTCAGCAATCTTTTTGGACAACCCTTCCACGCCGTCCGGAAGCTTGTTCAGATCACTGTACCAGTCACCCAGAGAACTTCCCGCATCATCCCGTTTTCCAAACCATCCATCATCTAATACAAACAGCTCCGCCCCAAGATGTCTGGCCTTCTCAGCTATGTCTAATATTTTCTTTTCATCAAACTTGAAAAAGGTGGCTTCCCAGTTATTCAAAAGGATGGGACGTTCTTTTTCTCTCCAGGGCCCTCTCACCAGTCGTTTGGTGAACAAGCTGTGGAAATTCTGACTCATGCCGTTCAATCCTTCACAGGAGTAAACCATTACCCCCTCCGGGGTCTGGAATTCCTCCCCGGTCTCCAGCATCCAGGAAAACTCAAAGGGATTGATCCCCATCATAACACGGGCGGTCTCATAGCGGTCCACCTCAACTTGCGCCAAAAAATTGCCGCTGTAGATCAGGCAAAATCCGTACACCTCCCCGGACTGCTCTGTTGCCCAGGGACGCTTCAAGGCAATAAACGGATTGTGGTCCATGCTGCTTGCACCTCTGGCACTGGAAACAGACTGTATTCCTCCAACCAGCTTCCGGCGGACGATATGACGCTCTCTTGACCAGGCGCCATCCAGCTGGATCATTTCAAAATCATCATCATACAGATCTATGGATAATGACATTGCCCGGTTTAGTTTTACTGTCCGGCAGCCATGGTTTACAAATTTTGCATTCCGGCAGACCACATCATAATCCTCAAAAATCGTATAGGACAAGATCAATTGTACCTGGATCAGCGGATCCTCTAAAATGACATCCAGAGTGACGGCTTCCTGGTCATCCTCTGTATAAACAGCCGGAAGTCCGTTTAATTTCTTTTTTCCCGAATAGATCTCATGGGATTTATAAGCAAATCCAGTGATCCTGCTGCCGTTGCCCTGCTCGATCTGGTATGCCGGTTCTCTGAAATCAGTCGTTCCATAAGACGGGTATTCCTGCCGTATGGTATCAAGTGAAAACAAAAAATCATTTTCATACACATAAGCCGTGTGGCTCTGTGTTCTCATCTGGATAAAGTGTGCAAAAGAATCCCTGTGGGTCAGCTTCTTTCCAAAATACAACTGGCCCAGCTGCCCGTTTTCAAGAACGGATAAAATATAGCTGATCCTCTGGTTGCACAGATGAAATTCCCTGGTTGACGTGTTATAAATAATTTTTGCCATTCCAATCCCCCTTCTAAGATCGCATATACAGCAAGGTTTTTGTGAACGCGCGTTTATAAAATCGTGAACGCGCGTTTATTTTTTGCAAAAGTGACAAGGCTTTTTGTCAAGCCGTCACTCCTTTTCTAAATCTGGCAGGGCAGATCAAACGGTCCCCCTTTTCCATTCCGATCACTGCCCTCACCGCTGTTTTTGCAATATCACGCACCGATATCTCCACTGTTGTCAAATGATACCCTAAGTCCTCATAGTTAGAATTGTAGTCGCAGCCAACTATCTTAATATCTTCCGGAACCTTCCGCCCCAGATCATTGGCCGCACGCATGGCAACAATGGCCATCAGATCATTGGCTGCATAAATGGCAGTTGCAGGCGTGTGTAATATCCTTTCCGCCGCTTTGTATGCTGTCTCACTGTTAAAGTTGCCCGCCTCGATCCGGCATTCATCCTCCAGGCCGGCTTCCAGCATAGCCCTTTTATAGCCTATCACACGGTCCCGGCTGGACAACCTGTCATCTCCGGAAAGATGCACGATCTGCCTGTGCCCCTGTCTGATCAGATAGCTTGTGGCCAAATAGCCTGCATCCTGGTTCTGGCTGTAGATACCCCGTATGTTTTCCGCCTGTATCATGTCCACATTCGGGTCGATCACCACCATATTAAATCCCTGTAATGCCAATTCATTGATCGACTTCATCTCAAACTCAAAGCCGACAAAAACTCCGCCGCAGATCATCCTGCTCAAATACATATTCTCTATCTTAGCGAAATCTGACTTCTGCGTAACCACAACAACCGAGATCATATATTCATATTGTTTACCCTGAGAGATCAATTCAGCGATCAATCTCATAAAATATGGGGACTCTGTTCCCTTCCACCTTTTTCTGCTTGAATCACAATCCGAGATGAATAAGGCAATTTCCCTGCTTGCTTTTCCGGCAAGCACCTGGGCAAAGGAATTCGGTTCATATCCATATTTCTCGATCACATCCAAAACTTTCTTTCTGGTTTCATCAGGTACATTGGAATAATTATTGACCACCCGGGAAACTGTACTTCTTGAAACATTTGCCAGTCTTGCAATCTCTGCACTTGTAATTTTCATGTCATCACCTTGTAAACGCGTGTTTATCCTCTGTATTTATAGATTACCATAAGCTTCTCTGATTGTAAATAGCTTTTTATATATTTTGTATATTTTTATCGCTTTTATCCCCTATTATTGTCACTGTTTTAACAATTCCCATCTTTTTACAGGATTGCACAGTCCAAAATTGCATTAATTTATTCATTTTGATTACTAATTTTTAGTCATTTTTTCTGTGCGTTTATATACTTTTCATTACCAATGCCGCGCCTGAAATAATCAGCATGACAACAACTAATTTTCTGACTGCTTTCTCCGGCAGGATCCTTCCACTAAAAATGCCAAGTGAAAGTCCCAGAAGCATAAACGGAATCAGCATAATGGATGTTTTTACCAGTTCAAGCGAAACCATTCCCCATAACCCATACAAAAAAATCCTCAATGTATTCTCAATCAAAAAAACAATACAGATATTAGCTTTAAAAGAGTGGGTGTCATCTGTAACTCTGTTTACATAAGCTCCCAAAAGGGCCCCTATCCCGTACAGGCCGCAAAGCAGTCCTGACAGAATCCCAATCAATCCAAGCAGGATCTTGGACTGCTTAACGGGTTTTGTATGATATTCCCGGTACAGCATTTCCATGCCTATGAGAATGATGATAAACCCAAAGAAAATTTTTATCATGCGCACATCCGCATTTTTAAGAAATAAAATGCCGGGTACACTGCCCATGACAACTAAGATCGATAACGGAATACATATGCTCCATTTTATGGATCTGCGTTCTCTCCAAGCCAGAATCATATTGGTTGGATATCCCAACAGTAACTCCACCGGCGAAATCACGCTATTGTTGTTAGAAAAGCTCAATATACTTGTAAATACCAGCGTATTTGCAAACCCGCATAATCCTTTTATAAAAAATGCCGCAACCGCCGCAACTGCCCACCAGGCCATCATTCCACTCTCCTTTTATTTTTAAAATGAACCAGCTTGTGATGACTCATTTTATTCATAATCATGATATCACTACAGATAGATAAACACAATATGGTGAAAGGGTATGGGGCCTGTACATCTGCGCATCTTACGGTATCTTGTGTCCGCTGGGAATAGTGAGGATAGGTCTGCAGATTATTGGGGGATAATATATGAATAGGCCGAATAGCAGCGGTAAAAAAGACCAGGAGCCTTTATTCATCTTCCTGGTCTGTGGTATCTTCAATTTTTATGTATTTGAAACTATTTATTTTAAACGATTCCCTTTGATCCTATTTACAGCCATATACTGCAAATAAATGTTGCAACCAAGCCGCCAATAGCCATGGAAATGTTGCTGAGAGATAAAGTTTTTAATCCTGTTTTCATATCATAACCCATACAGTTGGTATATACCCAAAAATAGCTATCGTTCACATGACAGCAAGCTCGTGCGCCTGCGCCTGACGCCAAGAAAATCAAAATAGGATTTAATCCCAGACTTGCTGCAATCGGAGCACAAAGAGTTGCAGCAGTTGTCACTGCAACGGTACCTGAGCCCTGTACTACTTTTAAAACACCGGATATCACAAATGGAATCAGAATAAAGGGGAGTCCTGTATTAATGACCATATTCGCCAGGCTATCACCAGCTCCAGAAACCTTCAATACTTGGCCCAGTGCACCTCCTGCTGCCGTAATGAACACGATTGGCCCTGCATCCTTTAGTGTCTTATCCATTACTTCAAGTACCTTTTTGCTCCCTAAACGTTTACCAAGTGTTACAATAGCTAAAACCGCGCCAATAGCCAATGCAATATTTGAATCTCCAACAAAAGAAGTAATCAGCAGAACCGGCGTTCCCTCCGGACAAATCATATCGCAAGTAGTTTTTGAAAGAATCAATACAATCGGCACCAGTAATGGCAAAAGGCTGGCCAATGTTCCGGGCAAATTTGAGTCATCATCAATATTTGCTGTTTCCTCCTCTTTTATATCAGAACGGAATGAGTAAAAATCGTCAGGCTTATTCCTAAAATAAATCTCTGCAAAAATCCATCCAAAAAGCGTCATAAAAACTGCTGCAAAACTTCCGTATAATATGGCCTGTCCAATATCAATTCCCAGCAACCCAGCCGCCGCCAATGGGCCTGGAGTCGGCGGAACAAAAACATGGGTTGCCAGCAGTCCTGCTGAAAGGCTCACTGCCAAAATAGCTAAAGGGATCTTTGTTTTCTTTTGAATCGCCTTTACCAAAGGAGTTAAAATTACAAATGCCGCATCTGAAAAAACCGGAATTGATACAATATATCCTGTAATAGCCATGGCAAGCCCTGCCCGCTTTTGTCCAACCAGTTTTACGGTGTCCATAGCCATTCGATTTGTAGCTTTCGCCGCATCAAGATAATTGCCCAGCATAATCCCAAAAATGATAACAATACCAATACTCTTAACCGTTCCTGAAAATCCTCCTGTGATTGCTCCTACTGTATCAGAACCACTCATTCCCGCAAGTACTCCCATAACAAGTGCTGTTGACAATAATGCGATGAATGCATTCGCTTTTACCTTCAGGCATAAAAACAGTAAAATTGCCATTCCAATGATAAAGACAAACTCAATCGACATACTATTCTCCCCCTTTTTTCATTCTTTCTCTCATCATAGGCTTAATTCCACCTGCCTCCAAGATCTTAAAAGCCTGTTCTCCCATTTTCTCGCACAGCCAGCATTCTCCTGTTTCCATAACAGTAACTGTGCCATTCTCCAAGTCCAACTTCAGAGTCTGTCCATACTTCACTTTCTTACCGATTCCTCTACATACCACCAAGGGCAGCCCTAAATTAATTGAATTGCGAAAGAAAATACGTGCAAAGGAATCAGCAACAACTGCAGATACTCCCATATGTAACAGCGCAATCGGTGCATGTTCCCTGCTGGATCCACACCCAAAATTAGTCCCTGCTACAACAATCCCTCCTTTCGGAAAAGAAACCGCAATATTTTCATCTACCCCACTTAAGCAATGACTCCCAATCTCTTCCGGATCAGTAAGCGCCAAAAAGCGTCCCGGATATATTTGGTCAGTGTCAATATTATTTCCAACAACGATAGTTTCTCCAATGATTATTGTTTCCATCTGCTCACCCCCTATAAATACTGCCGCGGATCTGTGATGCGTCCATTCAGTATGCTTGCTGCCACAGTCGCCGGACTAGCCAAATAAATCTCCGCCTTATTCGATCCCATTCTCCCTGGGAAATTTCGATTTGTACTGCTTATGCAGCGCTCCCCCTGTGCAATAATCCCTTCATGCGCTCCCAAACAAGCTCCGCATCCGGGAGTGGCAATCGTTGCTCCCGCTTTCATTAGATCCTGAATATATCCCTTTTCCATGCATGACAACATAACCTCTGCTGAAGCCGGAACTACTACCAGCCTGCAGTATGGAGGAATGTGTTTTCCTCTTAGGATTCCTGCCGTCTCGGCTATGTCTTCCTCACGGCCTCCCGTGCAGCTGCCTACATATCCCTGATTTAATATAACATCCTGCTCTAAAATCACCTTACTCAGAGGTGCTACATTATCTACACTGTGGGGACAGGCTAATTGTGGCTCCAATTCAGAAACATCCCAGCAATAAGATTCCTGGTATTGAAAATCCGGATCTGTATACTGAACTTCATAGGAACGGGCTGCACGTTTTGAAACATAATCCAATACATCCTGATTTGGCTGCATATATGCTGTCTTTGCTCCCATCTCAACAGCCATATTACAGATAACCATTCTGCCTGCCACATTTAGTTGCTCTACATAACTTCCCGTAAAATCAATTGCTTTATATACAGCTCCGTCAGCCTTGATTTTTCCCAGAACATGCAGTATCACATCTTTGGGATATACTCCCTTTTTTGTCTCACCCTCCAAACGGACTTCAATGATTTCCGGTATTCGGAACCAGAGCTCCCCAGTCATCAAAATCGTAGCCATATCTGTGGCGCCACATCCAGTTCCCATGGCTCCAAATGCTCCATGTGTTGTGGTATGGCTGTCCGTTGCCACCACAATCATCCCCGGATAAATGACTCCTGCCTCCGGCATCACCTGATGACATACTCCGCAATTTGTATCAAAGTGATATTTTAAGTTATTTTTCTTTGCAAAACCACGCATTTCCTCATGATTCGATGCGCTCTTAATATCCGGTGCCGGAGCATAATGATCAAAAACAAAAGCCGCACGCGTATTATCCCACACCGTTTCTCCACCCATTTCATAAAAAGAATATACCGTTTGTAAATACAGGTCATTTATTTCCGCAAAGTCAACTTTTGCAGTTACAATTTCACCTGTACTTACCTTTTTCCTTCCGCTGTTTTTCGCAAGAATCTTCTCGATTGCATGCATAAACCTACCATCTCCTCTCTTGTTTGTATATCGTATTTTAAATATCGTATACGATATTACATTTTTCACGTTTAGATTATCACATTTCTACTTTATGTGCAATATATTTTTATAATTATCTTATATTTCTATTTATATTTCACAATATTATAATGGCAATCTTATGAGATTTGACAGGAATTTCGTAAATATGTTATGATAAGCACATGAGAAATCCGAGGTGATAAACGTGGAATCATTAGAACTTATGCCTGCCCGCGTGCGCATTACATCAATTTTAAAAAAAGCACTTTTAGCAGGTGAATATAAAAATGGGCAGGAATTAAGCCTCACAGAAATCGCAGAACGGCTTGGTGTAAGCCGAACTCCAGTCCGCGAAGCTTTTCAGACTCTGGCTGCTGAAGGATTAATTGAATTACGAATGAATAAAGGCGCTATTGTAAAACCTATTAATCAAAAATTCATTACCGACCATTACGAAATGAGAATTCTTTTGGAATCTGAGGCTGTAGCCAGAGCTACAAGAAATGGGTTAGATGTATCTGAACTACTCACTGAACTGTATCACATGATGGATAATATGGATATGATTGATCGTTCTTACTATACGGAACTCAATCAGAGAATTCATATGACTATTTGGAAAGCGGCAGATAATCAAAAACTTTTGAATTTTCTTATGAGTTTGTGGAATGGCCCCAGCATTAGCACAATGAATTCTGAACTGGAGCATTACCACCAATCCACACAAGAGCACATTGAGATTCTTCAGGCTATTCGTGCCGGAGATATAACTGAAGGGAAACGTATTATGGAATGGCATATTCATAGAAGTATGGACAATATTCTAAAAAGTTTTCAGGCTGCCCACCCGGATTGTTAAATTAAAATATGCGGGCCGCCCAGTCAATAAAATATGCTCCCTCTTAAGTAGACACGCTCAATCATTTCGACCGTCTACTTAAGAGGGAGCATATTAAAGGCAGCAGCCCCCTGTTCATCCTCTCCTCTTTGCCTCCACATAATCCTTAACCGTAATATACACCCGACCATTTTCCATGGTGCTGAGTTGAGCCACATGGGGCAGTTCCAGATAGGCATCCCGTATCTTTTCCCTCTGCGCAAACACTTCCTGGGCCGGACCGTCAAGATAAACCTCTCCCCTGCGCAGGACCACCACCCGTTCAAAATAATTGGCGACAAAATCCATATCATGGATAATGGTGATCACCAGCTTTCCTTCCTCCCCCAAACGGTTGATGATCTCTCCGATGCGCCGCTTTCCCCAGCTGTCCTGTGCGATGGTTGGCTCATCCAGAATTATTATTTCATTTTCCATGGCGATCACAGATGCAATGGATATCAGCTTCCGTTCCGACAGCCCAAAATCATAGGGGCTTTCCTCCATTTTATCCTTCAGCCCCACGATCTCCAGTGCCCTTACTGCATTCTCCCTTGCTTTTTCCTTATCCTTAAAAATGTTTAGGGGGCCGAACATTACCTCATCTATGATCTTATTTTTAAATATCTGGTCATCCGGGTTCTGAAATACCATACCTACCTGCTTGGACAACTCCGCCACCGTTGTGGTGCTGATATCCGTTCCATTGATCAGGATCTTTCCGCTCACAGGCTTTAAAAGGCCCTTCAGCAATTTTACAAATGTGGTCTTTCCCGCTCCATTCTGCCCCACAACAGCTGTCTTTCTACCATCAATTTCCAAATTCAGTTTTTTGAGGATCGGCGTATCCTCTGTATAAGAAAAACACAGATCCTGAACCGTAATATTATTCATATCCCCTCTGCCCCCTGACCAGCTGGCAGGTATCCTCCAATGTAACAGGATACAGGCCATCTGTTTTTTTCACGCAAAGCTCACGGCATATCTGGGTAAACACCGGATAATCCATCTGATACTTCTCCAATTCCGAATTGGAAAACACCTTTGCAGGAACATCATAATCCACCACAATTCCATCATGCATGAGAATAATCTTATCACAATATCTTGCCAGTTTTTCGATCTTATGCTCAACAATCAGGATCGTCATCCCCTCTTTGCTGAGGGTCTGTATGGCCCGGAACACCTCCTCCGATCCCTGGGGATCCAGCTGTGAGGTGGGCTCGTCAAAGACAATGACCTTCGGACGCATGGCAATGATGCTGGCGATTGCCATCCTTTGCATCTGCCCGCCGGAAAGCTGGAACGGATTCCGGTTCCTGTAGTTTGCAATATCCAAAAGCTCCATTGCATATTCCACCCTCTTAAGAATCTCCTCCCGGGGCAGACCAATGTTCTCAGGACCAAATGCAATCTCCTCAAACACAGTCAGCTTGGAGCCTGTGACCTGTGTAAAGGGGCTTTGAAATACAATGCCGATTTTGGACACCAGATCGCTGGACTCAGCCTTTGTAACCTCCATACCGTCAATAAACACATGTCCGCCGTATCTTCCTTTATAGAAGTTTGGCACCAGCCCTACAAGCGCCTGGCAGAGCGTGGATTTTCCAGCTCCGTTGGTGCCTACGATCCCTACGATCTCACCGGCTTCAACCTGGAATGAAATATCATTCAATACCAGTTTATCTGTCATGGGATACATATATTTCAAATGCTCCACACTTATCTTAGCCATAGGAATCCCCTCCATACCAATGCAGCTATGACCAGAACACAGCAGCAGCTTCTGATAAACCTGTCATGGCTTCCATCCTCCATCTGATTGATAAAAGTCTTCGGTGTTCTGGAATTGAATCCTCTCACTTCAAGGGCAACCGCCCTTTCTCTGGTCTGCAGCAGTGAATTCATTACCACCGGTCCTATTAAGGGAATAAATGCCTTCACCCTGGTCAACAGGCTTCCCTCCATCTCAAGGCCCCGTGACCGCTGGGCGTCTGTGATGGTGCCTGTTGATGTGATCATTTCTGGAATAATCTGCAGGACTGAGCTGAACACATAGCCGATTTTGGGGCTCATCCCTTTTTTCACCAGGGATTCCACCAAATCTGACGGCCTTGTTGTCAATACAAGGATTGAAAAAGCACAAATAATATTGATCAGGTTCAGACAAATGGAAAGCGCATGGAGAAACCCTTCCAGATAATAACGGATCCCCATAACATCCAGCAGCACGGTTTCATTGTCCGGATTAAATAAGCCCTGGACCAACAGGATGGACGCCATCAGGATCAGGCTCACACCAATAAGGGGCAGCATACGCCGGAAAACCCTGCCTTTGCTCAGCAGTGTCAGATTGATCAGGATGACGCCCACCGTTACATACAAATTCGATATGAACAGCGGGATGAGTACCGCCGCCATGATATAATAAAGTTTATTGATCGGATGAGTCCGGTGAAGCGCCGATTCCTTCTCCACATATAAGCTTGCCATCTTCATCTCACAGTCCTCCTTGCAGATGCAGGCAGTCCCTTACAGAGCCTGCCCGCCTGATGATCCGGATACCACTCCGGTTATTATAAACTTTCGGTCTCCTCTTCCATGGTATAAAGGCTGGTAAGGCGTTTGGGAAGATTTTTGTATATGGCGAAAGAAATCATCGCTACTAAGATCTTGTCCGGTATATCGACCACTGCCTCATCCACTAATGATGACAATATGACAGGCACCTTATTTGCCATCAGATATGTAAATACGGCATCCCCCCATACATTCCCCGTTTGCCCGCTCCAGAATATAATATTAAGGGGCGTGGAAATGACCACTGCCACCAGACCGATCAAAAGGCCTGTGATCAGAGCTCCCTTATAACTTTTGAACAATCCCTTGTACGCGGTAATACCCGCGGTCAGGCCAATACCCAGGCCGGTCAGTGCATAGACCAATGAAACAGGGCTTGCCGTCAGACCGTATATGATATTTTTCAGCGCTCCGCAGATCCCGCCAATAACCGGTCCGCAGAGAGCACCTGCAATAATGGTTCCGATATTATCCATAAATAACGGAAGCTTCAGCGCCTCAGCGAAAAACTTACCGATATAGTTGATGCCCACTGCTGCGGGTATCAATACCAATGATGCCGTACTGAAGTTTAATGACCATATACCCCTTTTCTTACCCATTTGAATACCTCCTTCTCCTTATCCCGTTCCGGCTCTTTCTAGCTCTTTCTAGTTCTTCCTAGCTCTTCCTAGTTCTTTCTTGCCTCCAATTCGGAAATTGTTTCCAATGCCGCCAGGATCTCATTTTCTTCCCCGCAAGCTGCCTGTCTGGCGTCATTTACATAATCTTGGATCCCTTCCTTTACATCCCCCTTCCATTCCACCACAATATTTAAGATGGATCCGGCCCTGAGCCCCCGCAGGCCTGCCACCACAAAGAGTGTAGAAGTCTCCAGATCCTCTCCCAGGATCCCCCTGCTATGCCAGTAGTCCGTCCGTTCCTCTGCTGTATCCGCATAATAGCTGTCATGGCTTCGGGTGATCCCGCTATGGTACCTAAATCCCATTTTCCCGCATACCTGCTGCAGGATACCCGTTGTCTCCAGATCCGGTACTGCCGGATATCCCTTATCCACATAAGTGGACGTGGTTCCGTCATCCCTTACAGAACCTGTGCTGATGATCAGGTCTCCCACGGACATGCCGCTTTGAAGCGCTCCGCAGCTTCCGATCCGCAGGATCGTCCGGACTCCTATGGCCCTCATCTCTTCAATCGCTATGGCTGCCGATGGTCCCCCAATCCCAGTGGAAAGCGCAATGACAGGGACACCTTTATATTTGCCTCGTATTGAATAATACTCCCTGTTAAATGCAAGTTCCCGCACATCATCCAGATATCCGGCAATCCTTTTCACGCGTTTTGGATCCCCGGGTATGATCGCATACTCCGCGGACTCTTTCCGCGAAATCAAAATATGCGGCTGTTTCTCCATGTCCCCCATAGTCTACCCCTCCTAGCTGTTGTTTTGTCCGTTTTCAAACTGATAGCGGATTCCGTGGTACAGGGAAAGGGCAGATTCCGTGATCAATGCCACCACTGTGAGATATACCAGCACATTTACCGCTATCTCACAGGCCTGAGCCTCCCCAGTTACTCCCGCCGGCCATAACACCCTCAATGCCAATCCCCCTACCAGTGACTGGTTAAATATGTCCGGCTTTGTCAAAAAGAACATGTAGCAGATCACAGAGATACTGTTGATCAAAACATTGATGACCGACAGTTTCATTGTCCAGCATCCAGATGCCAGTTTTACCAGGTCCCTTATGATCCCAACAAACAGCAGTGAAACAATGATCGGAGCAACCGTCTGCATCCCTTTTGGCGAAAAGATCGGTATAGAGATGGGATTGGTGATCCAGATTACCTCCGATATCTGTACGGTTGGATTTCCCATTACGATCACACTGATCATGGCAATGCTGACAACCACGGACCATACCACCCCAGAGATGGATATGGTCTGGCTCCGTTTTGGGATCTTTGGCAAGGTGGCCGGATCCCACGCTGCTTTGGATGCTCTGCGATAGTGGTCGCGTTCCATGAGGGCAAATACCAATGTGACCAGTACAAAGCTCAGACATACAGCCCGCAGGAGCAATGCAGCGAATTGGAACAATATATCTTCCAGCATAGCGTCCGGATGAAGGAAAAAACCAACTATTTCTATGAGACTGATCCCAAACACGGATGCCGCCAGAAAAATACGCATTGCCAGCGTATAGGCATCGTAAAGCTGAGGTCCGATCAAATATTTCTGCTCCTCCCTGTATTGTCCCGCCAGGTAAGCCGGATCGCCTAATTCCTTTAGAAGCGCCATGATCTGTTCCTGTCCGACCTCTCCATGACAGCGCTCCTGTATCATATCCTCAATCAAAGTCCGCAGTTCCTGTTCAATATCCGCGCGCTGTGACACCGGCAAGCGGCGGGATACTGCATATATGTACCGCTCAATCAGCTCCATCCTGATCCTCACCCCCATTTATCAAGCGCTCTACACTCTTTGACATCCTGAACCACTCTTCACATAGAATGCCATACACAACCTTCCCATCCTCACTGATCTTATAATACCTGCGCGGCCTGCTTTCTCCCACCTCCCATACGCTTTCCAGCAACCCCTGCTTTTCCAGCCGGCGAAGCAGTGGGTAAATTGTACCGATATCGATCTGAACACCGCTGGCATTCAGGCACTGTATCAGGGAATACCCATACTGCGGTACAAAAAGCTGACTCAGTACACTGAGGATCAATGTGCCGCGCCGGAGCTCCAAGGTCAGATTTGATACAATCTCATCTCTCTTATCCATCATTTCACCACCGTTTCTCATATTATATAATGCGTCACACAGTATTGTCAATACGCATATATTATTATGTACATTTTTACGTATTTATCAATTATTTTTTATGCACTTTTGCCTAATAATTATCTTATTTCTGTCTTCCTCCTCTCCTTTTCCATGCTGTTCCAACAACTCCCGGAAAACCTCCCATGGGCAGATTGGTCTACATCCAAGCAGCCTGCCACGAAAAGCAAAAATAAAAAGCAGGTGTTTCCTGCTCAGACTGTAGACAACTAGCCTCCTAATAGGAGGCGGTTGTCTTTTTTCTTTCACTCAGGATTTCGATGTAGTATAATAGTACTATACGAAAGT
>NZ_JBEPLZ010000023.1:0-89805 GCF_040545455.1 Enterocloster citroniae
TTGCATTTACCCATGTCATGGTGCATTTACAACTTCGTGAAATTTCCAATGTGCATTTACAACTTCAATGTTGCATTTAGGATTTCAACTAACCAGGTTATAGTATACACTGCCAAGATATTTATTTCAAGAATATCTAGTTATAGAAAACAAGTATTGGCTATTTCCGAGAGGAGATCGTATAATCTGAATCAGGAGGGGACTTATATGGCAAAAGCATCAGATAAGCAGGGGATTTTGATACAAAACCTGGTGGATGCAGGTTTTGATTCCCAGACAGTTTGGGCCTGCCTGTGCTTAGTGGAAGAAGGGCGGCAGGCCCAGTTGCTGCGGATACTCGCGCAGCAAAAGGATGCTTTGCTGGATACAGTCCACCAAAGCCAGAGACAGATAGATTGTCTGGATTTTCTGGTCTACCAGATCAAACGCGGAAATGTATTTTAAGGATGATGGAGGAGGATTCCCATGAAAGCAGCTTTTGAAGGATATTCATTTAAACTCAGTGAAAATGTCACCAGAACAAAGGTATATTTCAGAAACCGTTACGGCATTGAACTGGCCGGAGATCTTTACGTGCCAAAGGGCGCTAAAGACAGGCTGGCTGCAATCGCTGTGTGCGGTCCCTTTGGCGCGGTGAAGGAGCAGGCGTCAGGGTTGTACGCAGATGAGATGGCGTCCAGAGGTTTTGCGGCCTTGGCTTTTGACCCGTCTTTTATTGGAGAAAGCGGGGAAGAGGCGAGGAACGTGGCTTCACCGGACATCAACACGGAGGATTTCTCTGCCGCGGTGGACGTTCTTTCCAATATGGATATGGTAGATCCCGAGAGGATCGGCGCCATAGGAATCTGCGGCTTCGGTGGAATGGCTTTAAACGCAGCGGCCATGGATACCCGTATCAAAGCAACGGTTACGTCCACTATGTATGATATGACCCGTGTTAATGCAAAGGGCTACTTTGATCAGGATGACAGTGCCCAGACACGCTATGAGATGAAGAAAACTCTGAACGCCCAGCGCACAGAGGATTTTAAGTCCGGTACCTTTGCCAGGGCCGGGGGTGTAGCTGACCCGCTTCCCGATGACGCCCCCTTTTTTGTGAAGGATTATTACGATTATTACAAGACGGAGCGCGGGTATACGGAGCGTTCCCTGAACTCCAATGAGGGCTGGAATAAGACGTCCTCTCTGTCCTTTATCAATATGCCGATCTTACAGTATAGTGAGGAGATCCGCAGCGCGGTGCTGATGATCCATGGCGAGAAGGCACACTCCTGCTATTTCAGCCGGGATGCCTTTTCAAAGCTGACAGGCGGTAACAAGGAGCTTTTGATCCTGCCCGATACGGTCCACACAGACCTGTATGACAGGAAAGATAAGATCCCATTTCATAAGATCGAAAGCTTTTTTACGGAAAATTTGTGCCAGGGGAGATCACAATGAAAATAACATATATATTAATACCGGTGGCTGCTTTTTCTCTGCTTTTGCTCTGCGGCAGCGGAATTTCACCAAATCCGCAGTCAGGCGGAACTTCTTTAAATCCGCCGGCCAACGAAACCTCCTTCCGGTCTGCGGTTCAGACCGCAGACCAGACGTCTGAAGCCACGGCAGATGCAGCTGTCTTTGATCTGCCTGCCGGGGAAAATGGTATGGCTCCCACGGTCAGGCTGAACAGTGGTTATGAAATGCCCATTGCCGGAATCGGTACATACAGTCTCTTGGATGATGAATGTGTAAATTCCATTGTATCAGCACTGGACAGCGGAGTGCGGCTGATCGATACTGCTTATATGTACCACAATGAAACGGCAGTTGGCCGGGGAATCCGGCAGTCCGGCGTGCCAAGGGAAGAGATCTTTCTTACCACAAAGCTGTATCCCACACAGTTTGCCTATGCAGCGGAGGCCATAGACGAGGCATTGGAAGCCCTGGGAGTGGAGTATATTGACCTGATGCTGCTCCATCATCCGGGTTCTGGTGATGTGCAGGCGTACAAAGCCATGGAGCAGGCGGTGGCAGATGGAAAAATCCGTTCCATCGGTCTTTCTAACTGGTATATTGAGGAGATAGATACTTTTCTTCCCCAGGTGGCCATTCCCCCGGCGGTGGTCCAAAATGAAATCCATCCCTATTATCAGGAAAGCGAAGTTATCGGCTATATGCACGGTCTGGGAATTGTGATGGAGGGCTGGTACCCTTTGGGAGGCAGGGGGCACACCCGGGAACTTTTGAATGATGAAGCCATTGTTTCCATTGCCCGGGCTCACGGACGCTCCGCGGCACAGGTGATTCTGCGATGGAATCTGCAAAAGGGCGTTGTGGTAATTCCCGGTTCCAGCAACCCGGAGCATATCCGTGAGAACATTTCCCTGTTTGACTTTGAACTGACAAGGGAGGAGATGGAGCAGATCAATGCCCTGGACCGGGGCGAAAAACATGACTGGTATTAATAGGAGGTCCCTTATTTTGATCGATATGCTTCCGCCCCAAAAGTCCGTGCCAGTGTAGGCAGAGTGTTGAGAAACAGGAGGCAAAAGGCATTAAAAGCATATTCGATATGCTCCATGTCAAGACATACTAAATGAGCATACAGTTCATATTTGTTGGCAAACTGACGTGCTGTTTGAAATGAGATTTTTTTAGCAAGCTGCCATTATGCACATGAAAAAAGAACATGACGATACCTCCCCGATACCGTCATATCCTGCCGATGGTAATAAACAAATAAAAATCTGTCTGTTGCCGATTGCAGAGGAACAAGGTTTTTACCATGTTCATATCCAGTTTTTCATCAATGGCAACGCAATCCTCCATAGTAATCGCTTCATCGGTATCGACACGCTGGAAAGGAATTTGCAGTTTTTCTAACGCCTCATAAACTTTTTCCTGAAGCTGCGTCTGAAAGCGACAGGGGGCTTCGGTTTGAATTTCACTTACATAAAACATTGTGGTCACACTCCCGCTTGACTTTTTTGCGTATTCAGTTTACCATGTTCCATGTAATTACAAAAGCGAATGTTTATCATAGGATATATGATAAAATCAGATGAATGGAACAGGGTGACAACATGGACATGAATATTCAAAAATATATGGCGTTTGTCAAGACGGTCGAGTATGGCAGTTTCACAAAAGCCGCAGAAATACTGAATTACTCTCAATCTGGTATTAGCCGTATGATAAACGACTTGGAAAAGGAATGGAAAGTTGTCTTATTGGAAAGGGGGAAATCCGGCGTAAAGCTGACAAGCGATGGAATGAAGTTGCTTCCTCATGCAAAGAGTGTCTGCATGGAATATGAAAAGCTGCAAATGGAAGTGGACGAACTGAACGGGCTGCAATCGGGGCTTATCCGTATCGGCACATTTTCCAGCGTAGCAACGCACTGGCTCCCGAATATTATCAGGGAATTTCAAAAGGCCTATCCGGGCATTGATTATGAATTACTGCTTGGAGATTATACAGAGATTGAGGAATGGATTTCAGAGGGGCGCGTGGATTGCGGCTTCCTGCGATTACCGACTTATTCTGACTTTGAAACCGTTTTTTTAGAACAGGACAGGCTGCTTGTCATTTTGCCGGAAAATCATGCTCTGGCGCAGCTTGAAAAAGTCCCTGTGGCGGCTCTTTGCAACGAGCCATTCATGCTCTTGGAGAAAGGCGCAAAAACGGAAGTGTCGGAAATATTTGAACGCTGTAACCTGACGCCCAACGTACATTTTACAACATGGGACGATTACGCGATTATGTCAATGGTGGAAAGCGGTCTTGGTATCAGCATTTTGCCGGAATTGATTTTGAAGCGCGTTCCATACCGGATTGTGGCAAAGGAATTAGATGTACCCGCATATCGAAAAATCGGAATTGCCCTGCGGAGTAAAAAGACAGCTTCACTCGCAGTCAAACGGTTCTTGGAGTATCTTCAATACCGTTAAAAATCCTATATTGAAAGTATGAAACAGCGCATTTATATTCAGCCGGATTTTCGGTTGTGTATAGATGCGCTGATTTTATGAAATGAAAAATATTTTTCTTAAATTTTCTAAAATCTTTGGCAAAAAGACTGTTTGCGGTGTTGTAGATAGTAAAAGAAATGCGGATGTTTTGTGAAAAAGCAAATCTCATATAAGGGCCTATCCCAGGTAATCCAGCACCCGGAACGAGTATTCATAGGTAAACAGGGCCAGTCCGTCATTCATATCGATCCCAAACAGGTCCGACATTTTCCCAAGGCGGTAAAAGAAAGTGCTTTTGTGGATGTGCAGCTCCCTGGCTGCGGACAGGGCGTTCCGGTTCTGGGCAAGGTATACGCGCAGGGTCCGGGCGTATTCCGTGTTGGCGGTCCTGTCATATTCCATGATACGGGTAATGGCAGGATGGACGGAAGCGCTTAGAAGGTTCTTATCATGGTACTGATAGAAGCCGTGCTCCATAAAATATGTTTCATAGTAAACAAAGGACGGGTGATCCGGCCGGGCTGTTTTTGCGTATAGCAAAGACAGCTCTTTTACTTGTTGGTAGTAGATGCTGCTTTTTGCAATGTCGGTATAGGGATAACTGATAAAAGCCTGCATATGGTTCAGCTGTAAGAAGGCATCAAAACGGCTCCTGCATGTTTCGCTGAAGGGCTCCGCTGAATCGCCGGGCAAAAGCACGGTCAGGCAGCCGTGAAACAGCACCACCATACAATTCGGCAGCAGGGCAAGCAATTGTTCAAAATAGCCTTTATATTGACTTGGTTTGTGGTCCGGGTCCGTAAATGACAGCAGCAGAATGGTATAATAGGGCATCTGCACGCGTCCCAGCTGGAGCAGGTGGCTGGTTATGTATTCCGTGCGGTCAAAATGCCCCTCCAGCAGCTCCGTGAGGAAATATTCATATTTCAGGCCGGTGGGATGGCGGTAACCGGCGTCCTTCTGCATTTCAATGGAAAGCATTTGGGAAAATACATCGATCAATTCTAAATCATCTTCTGTAAATTCACGGACTGTCCCTCTGACGCAGACATATCCCACCACTGCATGCCGGATGCGTATACTCTCAAATACCCATTTATATGGATAATCATCAAGGGTTGTGACATAGGGCGCAGAGGAGGAATAAATGTGTCTGATGATTTTGCGGTCCTCCATGTTCTGAAAAAGGGCGTCCTTCAGATAGAGGCGTCCATGTTTTTTCTCCAGATTATCAGCATCCTCCACCACGGGACTGGCTGCAATGATTGAAAAACTGGTATCGCATATTGTCACAGGATTGCCCAGATAGGCGTGGGCCACATGGGCCAGCCCCTCGATCCCGTGGCCGCTGTGCAGCGACCGGAACAGTTCCTCCTGTTTCAGCTTTTGTGTATTGTGCATGAAAATGACTTCCTGGACCGCATTAAACAGTTGGGCCAGGCCGATCTGTTCCCTGATATAGATAATGTGAGGGTCAGGCAGCGGCTCACATAACCCCACCATCAAAAGGTTCCGAGGGCGCCTGGCGGGGAGCTCGTTCTTGGAATCACTGATATAAAGGAGCTGCCCCTCTAAGTCCTGTGCCTGTCCCCCATATGTCCGTCCCATATATGTCTGTCCCTGCCCTGCCCGGTCCTGCTCACAGGCCAAAAAGCGGATCCCCTCAATCCTGGTCCGCCCATTCCACTGCCCTTCTATTTTAATATCAAATATCTCCTCCAGATGACGGACGATCGTTTCCAAATATGCCATGTACAGCCTCCTGTCAGACAAATGTACGAAAAGTAACACGAAAATGCGGATAAGATCCGACTTGAAACGGGTGCCTGTTAAAAAAATAACTGATATATTTTATATGAAGTATAACAGATTCGGGAATCTGTTTCAATCAAAAGTCGATTCAGACAAGTGTACAGGAGGAATCTCCGAGAGTACATACAAATGTCCAGGAGGAAAAGAGATGGCAGTTAAAGTAATGGGGATTACAGCAGGCAGAAAGGACAGCAACAGTGAGATCCTGTTAAAGGAGGCGCTTATGTACTGCGAGGAGGCCGGTGCGGATGTGACAATGATCAATTTAAAGGATTATCACATCGAGAGCTGCACGGGCTGTACCTCGTGCACAAGAGGCATGGCACAGGGAAAGCATACAGGCTGTGTGCTGGATGAAAAGGATGATAAAAAGAAGATCATGGAAGTGATGCTGGACCAGGACGCGGTGATCTTTTCAGCGCCCACCTACGATCTGATGCCCAATGCGGAGTATCTTATATTTGCCCAGAGAAGTTTGAGCTATGAGACGGCATTTTTGGAGACCATTGGTGCAATTGACCATAAGGACCGGGTTGCGGGGCTGATCTGTGCGGGCGGTTCCACCAGGGCATGGCAGTCCATGGCTCTGGAAGCCATGCAGGCCACCATGTTCACCACGGATATGAAGGTGGTGGATATGATACTGGCAACGCGGGTTCCGGGCCGTGCCCAGTGCCTGTTGGATGACGCTCTCATGGCCCGTGCGAGAAAGATGGGAGAACATATCATGAAAGCAGCGGCAACACCTCCCGGGGAGCGCGGATGGCTGGGAGATGAGGATATGGGCTGGTGTCCAAATTGTCACTCCAATGCCCTGGTGCTGGGAGAACCCCAGTGGGACGGGCTGCATTATCCCGTGGAATGTCAGGTCTGCGGCGCGGGCGGAGATCTGGAACGGACAGGGGATGGAAAATGGAGATTTGTCATCCAAAAAGACGGATATCTGAAGGACCGCACCACAGTGGCAGGCCGGGCAAAGCACCTGGAAGAGATCGGGCATACCGAGGGCGGATTTTATGCAGAGCCAAAGAATCTGAAGGCGGTGCAGGAAAGGGTGCGGAAGTATAAGAATAAGCAGTTTAAGGGGATTTAAAAGTATACTTATACTACTTTGTGCGTTTGCACAAAAACCAGCTATCTGCGGCGGAAAACATAAGGTGCAGGCATGATGTTAAGGGATTGTCAATCCACTATAATTTGAATCAGATCAAATGTCACTGAACAGTTACGATAAAATAATAATGGATTCCGGACCGGAGCATATTCAAACACGCTCTGCAACGGTCTGCCAAAAAGGAGAGGCAATGAGTCAATTCACACATCTGGAAAGCCCCATGACAATCCGGGGAAAAGTGTACAGAAACCGCCTGATCGCAGCACCTACCCTGTTTGCACATTCCGTATTTTTTCTGCCTGAGATTGCTGAAAATGTATACCGGATGGTAGAGAACCGGGCCAAGGGCGGGTTTGCGGCCGTGTCAACGGGGGAGCTGCCCGTGAACAATGAGGAGGGCACCACCCTGTTTATGGAACGTGCCATTGACATGGATGACTACGATGGGGAAGATTTTAAAAAGATCAGGGAGTATGCGGACCGCATCAGGAAGCATGGCGCTCTCGCCTATCTGGAATTTTCCCATGAGGGAGCGGTGGCTGAGACAAAAGCGCCTTATGTTCCCTGGGGCCCGGACGCCTATGTGCGGGAGGACGGGGTACAGGTTTTTGCGCTGAACCCTGCAATGATGGAAAAGATCTGCAATGATTACCGGAAGATTTCCAAATTGGCAAAGGCCTGCGGATTTGACGGAGTGTTGGTTCACGGCGGGCACGGCTTTAACATGCAGCAGTTTATCTCGCCGTGGACCAATCACCGGACCGATGAATTCGGCGGAAGCATGGAAAACCGCGCCCGGTTCCCCAAAATGATCCTGGAAGCAGTGCGTGAGGGCATTGGGGAAGATATGATCCTGGAACTGCGCATGTCGGCGGAGGACGGAGTAAACGGAGGAATGACCATTGACGATATGGTGGAATTCTGCCGGGAGATCGATGGCATGGCTGATATCATCCATGTTTCCAACGGTTTGAAATGGGCGGGAAACCAGACGCAGACATTCTCGGATTTCTTTGATGTGCACGGCGTAAACGTAGAACATGCGGCAAAGGTCAAGGCGGCGGTAACCAGATCAAAAGTAGCGGTAATCGGCGGAATCAACGACCCGGCCTTTGCGGATCAGGTGATCGCGGATGGGAAGGCGGATTTTATTGAACTGGGACGCCAGGGATTTGCGGATCCTGAATTTCCCAACAAGGCATTTTCCGGCAGGGAAGATACCATACGCAAATGTGTGAGATGCTTTTCCTGTTATCCCGGTTTCTGCGAGCACAGGACCGATGTGCCTCTCTGGGAAAAAGGGCTTTCCAAGGAGGATGTTGACCGCATTTACAGCCCCGCATCCATGGGGCGCTGTGCCATTAACCCCAATTCCGGGTTCGGCTGGTATGAGGACCGGCACCCATATCCCACAAAAAGCAGAAATGTGCTGATCATTGGCGGCGGGGTGGGAGGCCTGCAGGCTGCCATCACTGCCAGGAAGCGTGGGCACAAGGTGACACTCCTTGAAAAGACAGGGGAACTTGGCGGTACGATCAACTTTACGGACTATGACGAGGACAAGGAGGACCTTAGAAATTTTAAGAATCTTCTGATCCGCGAAGCCGGGGAAAGTGGGGCCGGGGAAGCCGGGGCAGATATCCGCCTGAATACGGTGTGTTCCAGGGAAATCATGGATGAGTGTAAGCCGGATGCTGTGATCATAGCCACAGGCGCACGACCCATAAAGCCGCCCATTAAGGGAATTGACCGGGCCATGAATGCATTGGAAGCATATCACAATATGGACAAAATAGGAAAACACGTGGTTCTTGCAGGCGGCGGACTGGTAGGCTGTGAAGTGGGACTCCATCTGGCCAACCATGGCCATGAGGTGACTGTGATCGAGATGCAGGGAATGATGGCGTTTGAAACATTTGGATACTACCGCAATGCCCTTTTGGATGAAATGGACCGGCGCGGTTTGAAGCAGATGCTTCATACAAAGGTGCTGGAGTTTACAGATAAAGGCGTGCTGGTTGAAACGGACGGCGAACAAAAGCTGATTGCGGCGGATACATGCGTATATTCCATGGGGATGAAGGCGGACAAGGCAGTTGTGGAAGAGATCCGGGAGATGGCCGGAGGAATCAGGACATATGTCATCGGGGACTGTGACAGGGCCGGGAAAGTCGGAGATGCGGTCCATGCGGGCTATGAAGCGGCGATTGATATCGTGTGACTGATGATGTGAAATTGAATAAAAAAATTGGAGGTATTATTGGTTATGAGGAAAATGGAAACAGACGTTATTGTTGTGGCAGCCGGCCTTTCCGGCCTTGCAGCCTGCATTTCAGCGGCGGAAAACGGGGCCAGGGTACTGGTTTTTGAAAAGTCCAACACCACAGGAGGTGCGGCCAATATGGGCATGGGACCTCTGGGAGTCGGTTCCAGGATTCAGAGGGAGCACATGATCTCCCTTACTCCTGGGGAGGCGTTCCGCAAGCACATGTATTTCACCCACTACCGTGTGGACGCGCGGATGGTGCGTGATTATTACTTCAAGTCAGGGGATACCATTGACTGGCTGTCGGATATGGGCGTGGAATTTGCAGGTGTGCAGAGGGCGTTCAGTGCGCCGGAGAATACGAGAGCATACTCGGACGGTGAATTTACATGGCATGTATGCAAGCCCGAGGACGGCGGCATCCCTGGGCCAAGGGCAGCCACATCCATGACAAAAAAGATGACGGAGCGTGCAAAAGACCTGGGAGTGGAATTCCTGCTGGAGACTCCTGTCTGCAAGGTCATTATGGAAGACGGCCGCGCGGTAGGAGTGATGGCCAAGGATAAAGACGGTGAAGAGATTGAGGCCAGGGCCCAATCAGTGATCCTTGCCACCGGCGGCTTTGGCGATAATCCTGTCATGATCAAAGAAGAGACTGGATATGAGTTCGGAAAGACCATTTTTAATTTCGCTATTCCGGGAATGAAGGGGGACGGGATTAAGATGGCATGGGAAGCAGGGGCAGGCAAGGAGCCGTGCACCATGGAGCTGATGTACCAGCTTCCCGACAATATGAATCATTTTATCCTGGACGGCGCGTTCCGCCAGCCGTGCCTGTGGGTCAACCGCAACGGGCAGAGGTTCATGCCGGAGGATCAGATCGGAAACACCACCTTTACAGGAAATGCGGTCACGGCCCAGCCCGGCAGCGTGGCCTATTCTATCTTTGACAGCAAGCTGCTTAAAAAATACAAGAAAAAAGGTCCGGACATTGTCAGCCACGTACACCCCCACGACCTGTATGATCACTTTGACGAACAGTGGAACCGGGATCTGGCGGACGGATATGAGCCGATCGCGCAGGCGGACACCATTGAGGAACTGGCCGAAAAAGCAGGCATTGATGCGGAAGGCCTGGCCGCGCAGGTGGAGGAATACAACGAGATGTGCGAGGCTGGATTTGATGAGATTTTTGAAAAAGACAGGCACTATATGCAGCCTATTGCAAAGGCGCCGTTTTACTGCTGCCGCCAGAACGTGGGCGCTTACGGTTCCCTGGGCGGAGTCAAAATCAACCATAAGACAGAGGTCATGACACAGGAGGCAAAGGTAATTCCGGGTCTGTACTGTGTGGGAACCGATGCGTGCAACATTTTCGGGGACAGCTATCCCTTTATACTGTCCGGCAATACCATGGGCTTCTGTTTAAACAGCGGGCGTATTGCAGGTGAAAATGCAGCGGCCGGGTTGGATGAGTTTGAGTATTAGAGAATACAGACGGCGGAATCAGGAGCGGAAGAATGAAGATTACCATTGACGGAAAAGAAATAGAAGCAAGGCAGGGGCAGTCGGTACTGGACGCGGCGCTGGATGGGGGGATCTTTATCCCCCATCTGTGCAGCCACCCGGACCTGGAAGCAAAGGGAGGATGCCGCCTGTGTTCCGTGGAAATAGAAGGCGGTGACCAGGCGGTCCCGGCCTGTAAAACCGAGGCCCGGGAGGGCATGAAGATTACGGTAAACGGGGCAAAGGCTGAGAAGGTCAGAAAAACGGCCATGGAACTGATACTGGCAACCCATCCGGCTGACTGCACCGGATGTCCCAAGTATGGCAAATGCGAGCTGCAGTCCATGTACCAGTACATGGGGGTCAGTCCGGAGCGTTGGAGAAAGAAATCCAGAAGTCTTGCCAACAACGACAGCAACCCCCTGATCTCCCACCTGTTTACCAGGTGTGTCCGCTGCGGAAGATGTATCCGCGCCTGTCAGGAGCTGCGCGGCGTAAAGGTGCTGGATTATATTAAGACGGATGCGGGCATCTGCGCAGGTGTTCCGGATGGAAAGTCGTTAAAGGAAGCGGGATGCCGTTTCTGCGGAGCGTGTATCGAGGTCTGTCCCACCGGTTCCATTATGGATCAGGTAAGGATCATGAAGGAAGACCGTTCCTATGCGGAAAACATTGTGCCTTGCAAAAGCACCTGCCCTGCCCATATCGATATTCCCAGATACATCCGCTATATCAGGGACGGGGAGTTTGACAAGGCTGCGGCGGTGATCCGGGAAAAGGTGCCGTTTCCGGAGACGCTGGGAAGCATCTGCAACCATGCATGTGAGAGTGAGTGCAAGAGAAATGAACTGGATGCCCCGCTTTCCGTGTGCAGGCTGAAGCGGGCGGCAGCGGTAAACGAGAGCGGCGCCTGGAAGGAGCATGCACGCAGGGAAGCCCCCACGGGAAAGAAGGCCGCTGTCATCGGAGCAGGCCCGGCGGGCTTAACAGCCGCCTACTATCTGGCGAAAAAAGGACATGGGGTGACTGTGTTTGAGAAAAACGAAAAAGCCGGGGGCCAGTGCCGTTACGGTATACCGGCCTACCGGCTCCCGGATGAGCTTTTGGACCGGGAGATCCGGACGGTTTTAGAGGCAGGGTTTGAATGTAAGACAAACACCCCGGTCCAG
This sequence comes from Enterocloster citroniae, assembly GCF_040545455.1. Taxonomy (NCBI): domain Bacteria; kingdom Bacillati; phylum Bacillota; class Clostridia; order Lachnospirales; family Lachnospiraceae; genus Enterocloster; species Enterocloster citroniae. The sequence continues at coordinate 11,824 of NZ_JBEPLZ010000023.1, forward strand.
GCTCCGGCCAGTCTTTTGCAGCAGGGGTTTGACACGGTGCTGGTTTCCGTGGGAACACATAAGGGAACCAGACTTCCTCTGACAGGAAACGATTTGCCCCAGGTATACTTAAACACCGATTTCCTGCGGCAGGCCAGAACAGGGTCGCCCCTCCCCGTGAACGGACGGGTGATGGTCCTGGGCGGCGGCAATGTGGCTTATGACTGTGCCAGGACAGCGGTCCGTCTGGGCGCAAAAGAGGTACATATCGCCTGCCTGGAAAATGAACGGCAGATGACCTCCACCCCGGAGGAAATTGCGGAAGGTACACAGGAGGGAATCATCCTCCACGCGGCCCATTCTTTCCTGCAGATCACCGGTACGGACAAGGTGGAAGGAGTGGAACTTCAGAAAGTTCAGCAATTTTACTTTGATGAAAACAGGAAGGCCGTCATAGAGCTGGAAGAAGGAACCAGACACATTGTTCCTGCAGACTATGTGATCTTTGCGGTCGGTCAGAAGCCGGAGGGAACAGAGGACATGGGACTGGAGCTGACACACGGCCCTTACATTCTGGCCGATGCAGACCTGCGCACCAGCATGGAGGCGGTCTATGCGGCAGGTGACGCTGTGACCGGAACTAAGTCCGTGATCGCTGCAATTGCAGCAGGACGAAGGGCGGCGGAGCAGATGGACCTGTACCTGGGCGGTGACGGCGATATCAGTGAGGAACTTTTGGAAAAGGAAGTCCCGGCCGCTTATATTGGCAGAATGGAAGATTTTGCAGAGTTAAAACGCCAGGAACCCAGGACCGAACCTCCATCCCGGCGCATACAGGGATTTGAGGAGGCGGAGCATCCCTTTACCTGTGAACAGGCCATGTGCGAGGCCGGAAGATGCCTCCAGTGCGACCTGCGCCTCCAGCTGGCCAGACCAAAGCTCTGGAACGAATACTAAGGGGGTAAGAGAGATGACTACATTGGAAAAAATTCAGAACCTGAAAGAGAATGAATGTATCGCAGACCTCCTTTTGAATGAAGTCCGCGCTAATGAATGCCGGACCTGCGGAAAATGTGTATTCGGATACGAGGGCATCACCCAGCTGGAGATGACCTTAAACGACATCACGGAGAAAAAGGGCCGCAGCTCTGATCTAAGCCTGATGGAAGAACTCTGCGGCCTGATGAAGACCCAGTCTCTCTGCGGGACAGGGGAAGAAATCGCAGACGCGGTGCTGGCCGCCATTGAGACTTACCGCGGGGATTTTGAAGAGCATATCGGCAAAAAAGGATGCAAAGCCGGTATATGCAGGAAGTTTATGACCTATCATATCCTGGCGGACCGGTGCACGGGCTGCGGGGACTGCATGGACGAATGTGAGGAGGACGCGGTTCTTGGGAAAAAACGGTTCGTTCACGTTATTGACCAGGATGAGTGTACCCAGTGCGGCGCCTGTATGAGCGTGTGCGAAGAAGACGCGGTGGTAAAGGCCGGTGCGGTCAAGCCGAAATGTCCGCGCAAGCCCATTCCCTGCAGACGGTGAGACAGACGAAAAGAGCCGGTCCGTTAATTCAGCCGGTCCGGCTCCTTTTTCTTACTCAATCATCCCCAAATACCTCATGATCCTTACCGACAAATTAAAATTCATAAAATCTTCCCCCTCGATAAAATCACAATCCGTAATTTCCTTAATCTTTCCCATCCGGTACAGCAGTGTATTCTTATGGATATGCAGATTTTCAGCAATCTTTGCAGGCTGCCCCGGCCGGGTCAGGTATTCCCTCAAAGTCACCATAAAATCAGTGTTCTTTTCCCTGTCATAGTAGTACAGCTTCATCAGTCCCGGGTGGATCAGAAACCGTATTTCAGAATCCTCCTTCTCATACAGCTCCAGCATCTGGAACAGATAATAGTCGCTGTAATAATAGATGGGGGCCGGGTCCTTAAGTTTCAGGCCCAGATGGACGGAATCAATGGCCTGCCGGTAGAACCGGGGAGTGTCCTCCAAATTCTGGTAAAAGTTGCTGATCCCTGCCTTCAGGCGGTTGGCCGACAGGTATTCCGACAGCTGGGATATCTCGTATTCACTGAGGTTCTGGTCCATGGCCCGGCTGATGAGAAATACGATGCTGTCCTCATAAATGGAATAGATGCTGCCTCCGAAGATCTTTTTCAAATACTCCAAAATGACCTCCAGCTTCAGATCTGAAAAACTGTGACTGACCGGCGGGATGACCACAATATAAAATGTCTCCTTCAGGCTGTAACCCAGGACCTTCAGCCTGTCCTTAATATCAGACACATTCTGCCGCGGATTTTTCAGAAGATCGGCCAGAAAGTAGGAATACATCACACCCCTGTTTCTGGAATAGGCGGAATCCTTCTGCAGCTCCATGGAGACCAGTTTGCAGAAGCGGTGGAAAAAGTCCGCATCATATTCCCGGAAGGGATGCTCGGATTCCAGCATCATCACATGGCCCACCTCCACCTCCTGTATATGGACCGCATCCACCAGCATCCCCTTTTTGACCAGCTCGTTGATGAAGTAGTAGGCGGTATCGCTGCTTCGGACCTTCTCGTCCAGCCGGTTGAACCGGATGGACCGGATCCCTTTTTCGCTGATATAACCGGAAGCGCTTTCCTCACGGAAGAAATCATTATCCGGTATAATGCCCGCGGACATGGCCAGATATTTATTCTGCAGGTCTACCACATAAATGGGATTGTGAAACAGCTGGGAAGCGGTATCGATCAGGTGCTGAAGGCCGTTGCCGGAGAACAGCGCATTGGTCAGGATGTGCATGCCGGTTGTGATCTGCTGCAGCTCGGTCAGGTTTTCCAGCGTAACATTAAAAAGCTGGGCCTGTGAGATTTCCGGACCAAAATAGACAATGGTAAATGCGCTTTCATCATAGGGAGAAAAGTCAATCTCATCTCCATAACAGAACAGTGTAAATGTGGAAACCGTGTCCCTATGGGGGAGCAGAGCAGTGGAGGTCAGATAGAGGACGGTCTCCTCAAAACGGTTCTGCTCCGGTGTCAGGATCCTTATGTTAAGCATATCGCAGTTGGATTGCCTGTTGCCGAATATCTGCGGATAATAGTGTTTCTTTTCCAGTTTATCTAATAAGATCTGATATTCCATAACCCCTCCATTTCGCATTGTGCGTCCGCACAAAAATGAGCTTCCGGCAATTGCCATCATTAGCCGGAAACACGATGATAACAGTGCTTTTATTATATATAATAATCACACAATCGTAAATAGAAAAACGGGAGAAAAAAGGGAAAGGAAGGAAGCTGTCTATGAGTACACTAGGAAAATATAACAGAAGCGTTTCGATCATCGGCGTGGGCTGTACCCCATTTATGTACACGGTAGATCATCCGGAGACGGATGGACTCACCGAGGGGGAACTGTTCGGATACGCGGCATTAAAAGCAATGGAGGACGCGGGAGTCAATCCGCGGGATGTGGATTTTTATTTTCACGGTGAAGCAAGCCCGCTCAACGGTTCCAACTATCTGACACCCAATGTTCAGGTTGCCAACTGGTTTGGAATGAAGGGAAAAGGATCCATCCACCATTCGGAGGCATGCTGCACAGGTTATCTTGCCATTGAGCAGGCGGTCAATGCAGTGGCGTCAGGAAAATACAACTGTGTTCTCACAGGCGCGGTGGAATTTGGTGACAGCACTCCGTCACCGGCCGACAATGTGGAAAGCCCCAAGCACCCGTATAAGCGCGACAAGATGACCATGGAAAAGTTTTTAAAGACCACGTCATGGCTGTATGACCGCACTTACACAAGAAGCCTGATGGCGGGCCAGGAACTGATTTATGACGATGTCGCGGAGTGGTATGTGCGGACCAGGGGCATCACGGCCGAGCAGATGAACGATGCCCTGAACTGGATGTGTATCAACAACCGGCGGAATGCATCCGTGAACCCCCTTTCCCTGGAAAAACGGACATATGAGTCCCTTGCAGAGGAAGCGGGTATGACGCTGGACGAATACATGAATTCCCCCTATAACCCCAAAATGGGAGATTACCTGCGCGCCGGAGGCGTGGAACTGAAATGTGATGGCGCAGCCGCAGCCATTGTGTGCGCCACGGAAATGGTTCCGGTGATCGCAAAGAACCTGAAACACAGGCCCATCCAGGTGCTGGGAATCGGAAGCGCTGCCTGTGAAGCCACCACACCTCATTTTGAGGTACGCGCCACAGAGGAAGCGGTGCGTCAGGTATACGAACTCACAGGCATGTCCGGGGATGACCTGGACCTGTTCTATGCAAATGATTTTATCATCACCTCTCACCTGGTGTCGGCGGAGATCGCCGGATATCTTCCATACGGCGAGGGCTGGAAATACATCTGTGACGGACGCACGGCGTGGGACGGGGATAAACCGATCAATACAAACGGCGGGCGCACCTCCTTTGGCCATGCACATGCGGCATCGGGGCTGGCGGATGTCTATGAGGCCTGCAAGCAGCTGTGGGGCGAGTGCGGTGAGCACCAGGTAAAAAAACAGCCTAAGACTGCAATGTTAAGGGGATATGGCGGCGCCCAGAACGTTGCCGCTGTCCTGCTTCGTACAATAGATCAACAGGAGGTGTGATGATGAGCATTCAATTAGAAAAGGTGGTACAGACATTTTATGAGGGCCTGGAGGAGGGAAAGATTCTGGGACGCAAATGCCCGTTATGCGGAAATGTAGAATTCCCTCCGGTTTATGCCTGCAATCAGTGCGGTAATTATGAAACCCAGTGGTATGAGATCAGCGGCAGGGCCAAACTGCATTCCATCGTACTTCCGGCCGCCCTTTCATCCAAGCCGGAGTACAAGAACCTGGGAAAATACGCCTACGGGGAAGTGGAGCTGGAGGAAGGATCCCGGTTAAATGCGGTGGTCCGCGGCATCAGCAAGAAAAACCGTAAGGAATTGTCGGCCAAGCTTCCGCTGAACTGCCATGCGTCTATCTTCCAGAGAGAAGGCGGTTATAAGACGGTTGTGTTTGATCTGGACCAGGAGCAGTGATGTCCGGATCAGATGAAGAGCAGTAATGCGCGGATCATAAGAAGAACAGCAATCTATGGATCATATAAAGAAATAATGATAGAAAATGACAAAAAGGAGAATAAAATGGACAGAAAAGAATTAGAAGCACAGGTACTTCAGATGGTAGCCATGTCATACAAAAAGGATGTAAAGGATCTGAACACATCCACATCTTTTAAAGAGGATCTGGGAGGCGCATCCGTGCAGATGGTTGCCCTTGTGTCGGAAATTGAAAATGAACTGGATGTGGAGCTGATGCTTTCAGAGGCCAGCGCCTGTGCAACCGTTGGAGATCTGACGGATCTGATTGAAAAAGAACTGTAGGGAATAGAACTGTAGAGGATTTTTCAAACAGACTCCAGGAAATTTGTCAGGAGGAATCAATTATGAGTGTACTGGATCAGATTTATGAAAAAGCAAAAAGGAATCCCCAGCGGATCGCATTTCCGGAGGCTCTCAATGAGAAGATGATGCAGGCGGCTTATGAGACGGGCAAAGAGGGATATATTATTCCTGTGCTTGTCGGGTATGGGGATGAGATCAGGATGGCATTATCCGAAAAGAGATATGAGGAGAGTATTTTCACAATCGTGGATATCAGGGAGGAGACATATAAAAAGAGCCTGATTGACCGGTATGTGGACTTGCCCCAGGCCATGTTAAAGGAGAAGGCGCTGAACCGCCGGATGCAGAATCCATTGTATTACGCCATGGTTATGCAGGCCGTGGATGAAGCGGATGTGACCTTTGCGGGAATTGACAACACCACCGGAGATGTGCTGCTGGCCGGGCAGATGGTGATCGGCCTGAAGCCGGGAATCAGCGCCATATCCAGTATCGGACTATGTGATATTCCGGGATTCAAGGGAAGCGAAGGAAGCCTTCTGGCGATCGGTGACAGCGCTGTGTGCGCCAATCCGGATGCGGGACAGCTGGCGGATATTGCGATTTCCGCCTGTGATACGGTGAGCAGCCTTCTGGATTGGGAGCCGAGGTGTGCCATGGTCAGCTACTCCACTCTGGGAAGCGGCCAGGGAGAGCTGGTGGATAAGGTGGCTAAGGCGGTGGCAATTGCCAATGGGCAGCGCCCGGATCTTGCCATCGATGGAGAATTTCAGTTTGACGCGGCCGTTTCACCCCAGGTGGCGCTTAAAAAGGTGCCAAGGGAAAGCCGGGTAGCAGGAAAGGCTAATGTGATCATCTGGCCGGACCTGAATGTGGGAAATGTGGGAGTGAAGCTGATCCAGCAGTTTGGTCATGCCAATGCCTACGGACCCATGCTTCAGGGATTTAACAAAGTGGTATGTGACTGCTCCAGAGGCGCTCCGGTTTCCGAGATAAAAGGAAATATTGTCATCAGCGCCGTGCGTGCTGCTGGAAGTAAAAGGTAAGGAGACACAGCATGAAAGCATATAAAGTACTGACCATCAATCCCGGCTCCACCTCCACAAAGGTTGCGCTGTTTGAAGGAGATCAATGCCTGTATTCCCGGAATGTTTCCCACGAGGCAAATGAACTTGGGAAATTTAAGACCCTGCCGGAACAGCTTCCCTACCGCCGGGATACCATTTTAAAGCTTCTTAAGGAGGCGGGTATCAGCCTTGAGGATGTGGATGTATTTGTGGGCCGGGGCGGCGGTCTGCTGGCCGTGGAGGGCGGAACCTATGGGGTGACGGATCTGATGCTGGAACATGCAAGGACCTGCGCCAATGGCGTGATCCACCCGGCCGCGTTGGGCCCGCAGCTGGCCCATGAATTTGCAGAAACCTATGGCGCCAAGGCAATGGTGGTTAATCCGCCGGATGTGGACGAACTCCAGGAACTGGCGCGTATGACCGGTATCAAAGGAGTGTACCGCATCATTCATCTCCATGCGCTGAATTTGAAGGAGACGGCGATCCGCCACAGCCGGAATGTGATGGACAGGGCCTATGAGGAGTGCAATTATGTGGTATGCCACATCGGCGGAGGCATTTCCGTATCCGCCCATTGCAGGGGAAAGATGATCGATGGATATGATATTGTGGGAGGGGAGGGGCCAATGGCGCCTACCAGATGCGGAAGCATTTCCGTGGCAAACCTTCTGGAATATATGGAAACCAGCGGCCTGGGAGTGGCGGATGTGAGAAAACTCTGCACCAGAACAGGGGGATTTGTAAACCACGTGGGAATCTCGGACGCCATTGAATTGACGGACCGCGCTGCATCGGGGGACCGGTATGCGGAAATGCTCTGGGACAGCATGATCTACCAGATCGAAAAGTGCATCGGCTCCATGGCAGCCGCGCTTCACGGACAGGTGGACGGCATTCTGCTGGGCGGCGGCATGGTACATAACCAGGACCTTGTAAAACAGATCACAGATGCATGTTCCTTTATCGCACCGGTGACAGCCTATCCCGGAGAGTTTGAGATGGAAGCCATGGCTGCCGGAGCCATCCGCGTGCTGGAAGGCGGGGAGGAACTGAAAACATACACAGGAAAGCCGGTATGGGACGGTTTTGACTGGGAGTGACGGATATGGAAGAAAAAAGGATAAAGACAATCAATATGCTGACCCTGGCATTTGGCATTGCGTTTATGCCTCCGGTCTGGGCTGTGCTGGCGCCTTTTATAGGGGTGGATACCGGAGCCGTGGCTCTGATCTGCGCCGGACTATTTGTGGCCAACGGCAATAGACGGCAGGATACGTTTAAGATCAGCCTTGGTTTCCTGCTGGGCGATCTATGGGCGCTGACCGCGGTGTGGATCATGGAAATCCTGCCGTGGAATCCCAATGTGGAGCTGTACCTTACCCTGTTCATTCTGGGAGGGATTGCGGTGATCGTTGGGGAGACACTTGCAAAGGTGATCTATACACCGGCCTGGCTGTGCGGATGGGCCATCGGCCTTACTATCATGGGTCCCGTGAAAGTGGACCGGATCGGCACCCTGCCGGTCCAGATCGGGATCGCCATGCTGGTGGGAGTTATCTACGTGGGCGTGGGCGTTGACGCGTTTCAGAAAATGATGGTGAGACGGCTCATGAGGTAATAATGATGCAAAAAGTAAAGATAATCATCGCAGATACAGACCGGATTGCCGCACATGGGGATGAGTTTATCCACAGCATCCCTCAGTATTACGCTGAAAAATACAGGAATATAAAGGTAAAGCAGGAGGCATGCCAGGAATTGACGGCAGGCTTCCTGCTGAAGTCTTATCTGGGGGTATGGAGTGATGGACAGCTCATAAGGAACAGGTATGGAAAGCCCATGCTGAGGTCCGGGGAGATTTGTTTTAATCTGTCCCACAGCGGGAATTATGTGGCCCTGGCCATTGCGGATATGGAGATCGGGGTGGACATGGAGAGAATCATGGATATCCACTGGCCATCTGTAAGAAAGGTGTTTTCCGGGGAACAGCAGGTACGTCTTAAACAAACGCCGGAAAAGGAACAGTCCATACAGTTTACAAGGATGTGGACAGAGTGTGAGGCGGCTTTGAAACTATTGGGGACCGGGTTTGCAGTGGGAGCGGTATATGAAAATGAGGGGCGGTTCGTCCACTGGTTTCAATACGAGGATTACATGGTTGCGTGTGCTGCAAATGAGGACTTTCAGATATCTGTCAGAGAGGCTGGGAGGGAGGAACTGGTCCATGGGCCAAAGGCAGCTAAACGGCAGGCTGCGGGGAGGCAGGCCGCCGGGCATCCTTTGGGCCGGATCCGGGGAATGATGCGTGGGGAAATATAAAACTGCTCCCTATGGAAATGGGAAAATATATCTGGATTCTTCGGTGGGTGGGGCTGATAAGTTGAGATTATGAGAACATGTCGCAGCCAGACGCTGTTTATCATGGAAGGACCATGGAAAAACTGGTTGAGCCAAGGGCAATGGATACTCCCGGTTTATCCAGCAGAAGATCAATGTTTCATTGCATGCCTCTATAGCGTGTGATACAATCAAACTGCCATACATTGAGGAGAAGGTGTACCGGCCATGTGTGCCGGCCTTGGCCCTTTATACCAGGATCCACGGAGTGATAAACTGGTGGCAGATCTGGCAGCTGGCGAGACACCTGTGAGCACTTACATGAGAGATGGTTTCCTGTTCCTTCAGACCATGATCGATGAAGGATATCTGGATGTGGACCGTACATTTGCCACCTTGCCTAATACGGAGGAGGAGATATCCTATTTTTCAGAAGGAAACTGTGCCTGTATCAGCTCCATCTGTCGGGCAAAGGCATCTTCCCACGATTATCCTTTTAACGTGGAAATGACAGCCCTGCCCGTGCTGCCTGGCGGTGTGGTCTGTGTGGTAGGGGCGGATCAGAGATCGGCCGCCAGGTACCAAATCAGGACTTTTCGCTGCATTTTAATACCTGGAACACGATGAAAGAGCTTAGCGTCAAGCTCTGTGAGGGTGCCGGCGTAGAGGAAGTATACAGGGAATATGATGAACTTCAGTTAAAGGAACTTGCGCTGTATGGGGGAAGGTAAATCATGATGCGCTGTATGGGGGAAAGATAAGGTCTAAAGCCTTTGTGTCGGAATTTTACAGAGTAGTTCCAGGAAATTTCCATTCTAATCCAAGACTGTTTTTTGTAAAATAAAAGAAAATATGGCCGGAGGAGTGTATTAGTATGGAAGGTTTTTTATTGAACAGAAATGTTGTCATCGATAAGGGATCCTGGGACAGCGAGCCGGTAGAACGGGCAGTCAGGCGATTTTACAGGGATTTGGAGATGACCACGGCCAGGGTAACAGAGGAACAGCAAAAGGGGGTTATCCGCCTGATCCGGTCCCGGGAAAGCGGTCAGGCGGGCAGCAAACCGGTGCGGGAGCAGTTTCGCCTGAAGGTGACCGGTCAATGCAAGATGGAGATAGAAGCATCAGGTGACCTTGGCATAATTTATGCACTCTGCCATCTCAGCCGGAGTTATCTTGGGATCGAGCCTTTTTGGTATTGGAACGACCAGGAATTTAAACCAAAAGAGAGCGTAACGGTTCCGGTATCTGTGTATGAATCCTCTCCCAGACCCGTAACATTCAGGGGCTGGTTTATCAATGATGAGGTTCTCATCAGCCACTGGGACGGCGGCCGAAATCTTGACTATCCATGGGAGATGGCTTTTGAAGCCCTGCTGCGGTGCGGCGGAAATATGGTGATCCCGGGCACCGACCTTAATTCCAAGCGATATGCGGAACTGGCATCCGATATGGGTTTGTGGATCACCCAGCACCATGCGGAGCCGTTGGGGGCGGAGATGTTCCTGCGGGCATATCCGGACAAAAATCCTTCATTTAAGGAATATCCCCAGCTGTTCAGGGGACTGTGGGAGGACAGCGTAAAGCTTCTTAGGCACAAAAAGGTCATCTGGAACCTGGGGTTCAGGGGACAGGGAGATACCCCCTTCTGGGAACAGGACCCGCTGTATGATACGCCGCAGAAGCGGGGAGAGCTGATCAGTTCTATTATGATGGAACAGTACGGTCTGGTGAGAACCTATGTGGAGGAACCTGTGTACTGTGTCAACCTGTACGGTGAGATTACGGAGCTGTACCAGCAGGGATACATTCGCCTTCCCGGGGATGTGATCATGATATGGGCGGACAATGGATACGGGAAAATGGTTTCCCGGAGGCAGTGGAACCATAACCCAAGGGTGGCATCACTGCCGGGAACACACCTGAAGGATAAGGAACACGGGGTATATTACCACGTATCGTTTTACGACCTGCAGGCAGCCAATGTTCTCACCATGATACCTAATTCCATGGAGTTTGTAGGAAAAGAGTTATCCCAGGCTTTTGAACATGGCGTGAAGGATTTTTGGGTGATCAACTGTTCCAATATTAAGCCCCATGTCTATCCGCTGGATTATATTTCTTCCCTGTGGAACGGAGAAAGGAAGGGTACGGTGGATCATCTGGAGGAATATATTAGGAAATATTATCGGGGTAGGGAAGGCGCTGCGGCCAACCCAAGCGCCCTTCTGCCGGATCCGGTTATAACCGGTATGAAGCAGTGCTTTCAGGATTATTTTAAAGTCATGGTTCCTTACGGCAAAGAGGAAGACGAGCATGCAGGCGAACAATTCTATAACTACATTACACGTGTATTTATCCATCATTGGATGAAGGGAAGTGCTGCCGGTCCATGTAAAGAACTGGAGTGGTGTGCCCCCATGGATACATTTGCGGCCCAGATACGCTGGTTCGGCCAGGTGTGTAGGAGCAGAAGTGATGCGGTATTTGAACTGTTAGAGCGGTGTGCCAATCTATCTGATGATGGTGGACGTCTGTGGGAGGATTCCCTTCTTCTCCAGGTTAAGCTTCATGCATTCTGTATTCAGGGTGTTCTTCTGTTTGTCAGTGCCTATGAGGCATGGCTGGATCATGAGTATATGATAACATTTTACCGCCTCGGACAGTCAGCGGACTGGTTTCAGAAGGCGGATGAGGCCATGAGAGCCTGCGGCCATGGCAAATGGAAGGGATTTTATGACAATGATTGCCAGACAGATATAAAAGAAACCGCCTATTTGATACGGCTTCTCATGGGTTATGTAAGGAATATGGATGACGGGCCCTACTTTTATCACTGGCAGAGAAAGGTCATCTATTCGGAAAGAGACAGCCGGATCCTTCTGCTTCTCAATGAGGAGAATCACCTGACGGATGATGAGATGTACCAGGCAATGAAGAAGAAACAAGATGGACTTAACTCCTGAATATGGTAAAATAGATAGTAACTCTAAAAAGGAGGCCCATATGCAGATCAAAAAAGGATACTGGCACAACAAGTTCAGGAATCTGAAACTGGCGCAAAAGATGATCGCCATTTACGTTTTGATCATGGGCTTCTGCTGTCTGTTCAGTCTTGTGGCACTGCGGATCGCATTTAATATATATGACGACAACCTGTACCAGAAATCGGTCCAGGAGCTGGATTTCTTTATCCAGGAGGTGAACCAGAATCTGGACCAGGTGGAGGCTCTGTCCTACTATGTGGCCATTGATACAAAGATACAGGAGCTGCTAAGCCATATCAAGAGCGTAAAGCATTTTACCGCGGAATATACTGCGGATATATATAACCTGCGTATGCTGTTAAACAATGAACTGACCAATGCGGGGATGATCTCCAATATTGTATACACGGATGAGGAGAGCACCCAGATCGTGGCCGGGACATCCACCGGATCCCCGGATCCCGGGGGATATGAGGCATTTATGGAAACCATCCATGAAGCCAGAGGAGCCTATGTGGTTCAGCAGCCTACGAAACAGTATCCCTATCTGCTTTCAGGACGGGATATACGCAAGCATATAGACTCCAGCCTGGAGTATCTGGGCACGCTCCTCATCACCAGTGATGTGGCGGGGATGATCGAGAAGAATATAAACCGTTTGGAGGCGGAGAGCTCGGCTCTGTGCGTATACTCGGATGAGGGGCTTATCTATGAAAATCAGGAGCACATGATGGATATGGTTCCCCAAATATTGGGAGATAAGGGGTACCAGATCATCAGAAATAATGGCCAGCGGTACTTTTTGTGCCATCTCAAGTCTGCCAAGACAGGTTGGACCTATGTGAACATGTTTCCATATTCAGAAATATACGGACAGAACCAGACGCTGCGCAATATGATGGTGGCGGGGTTTCTGGCCTTATTTGCCGTTTCCTCCCTGTTCCTTAAAAAGCTGGCCCATATGATCGTCAGGCCGCTGGAACAGCTGACACAGAGTATGCAGATCGTGGAAACTGGTGATTTTAAGCGTGCCAGGGATTACCTGGGCGAAGACGGGCGTGGTGATGAGATCGGTCTGCTGACCCAGGAGTTTAAGGTATCGCTGGACAAGATCGATCATTTGATCTATGAAAATTATGAGAAGCAGCTGCTTTTAAAGGATACAAAGTATAAAATGCTTCAGGCCCAGATCAACCCTCATTTCCTCTATAATACCCTGAACAGCATACATTGGATGGTACGGGCGAGAAGAAATGAGGAGGCCGCAGATATGACCGTAGCCCTTGGGGAGATCCTGCGCGCGGCATTAAGTTCTAAGCAGTTTTTTACCATGGGAGAGGAGATCAATATGCTGAACAAGTATATTGTGATCCAAAAGTACCGCTACCAGAAACGCGTGGATTTTCAGGTGGATGTGAATGTGACTCAGTCTTGCTTGATCCCCCACATGACGCTGCAGCCGCTGGTGGAAAATGCTATTTACCACGCAGTGGAAAAAATGCTGACCCCCTGTACCATAGAGGTCAGCGTCCAGGAAGAAGGGGATCAGATCCGGATCGAGGTAAGGGACAATGGCCCCGGGATGACGCAGGAGGAGCTGGAAGCAGTGCGGTCATTTACCGTTAAGCCCACAGGCCATGGCATCGGGCTTAAAAATATCTATGAGCGCCTGAAAATGGCGTATGACCAAATGGCTGTGTTTAAGGTGGAAAGTGCCAGCGGACAGGGAACAGCTGTAAAAATATTGATTCCCAGGATGGAGGTGGAACAACCGGATGTATAAAGTAATGCTCGTGGATGACGAGGACCTTGAGAGGGAGATCATGGCTCAGACCATTCCGTGGGAAAAGGTGGATATGGAACTGGTGGATATGGCATGGAACGGGATCGAGGCTATGGATAAGATACGGATGCTGGTGCCGGACATTGTGATCACCGACATCAAGATGCCGGTTATGGATGGGATTGAGCTGATCCGCAGGTGCCAGGAATCGTATCCCCATATGATGTTTGTGGTTCTCTCCGGTTATGGGGAGTACGGGTATACCAGCAAAGCCATGGAACTGGGGATCCGGCACTATATCCTGAAGCCCTGTAATGAGGAAACCATTGTGGAGGTGCTTTTAAAGGTTGGGGAAGAGCTTACCAGGAAAAAGGAAAATGAGGTTTCAGCCAAGGAATACCAGGGAGCACTGGAGCGGATGCTGCCCCATGTAAAGGAGCAGATCCTGGGTGAACTCATCACCAGGCGCCAGCTTTCCAGGTCAGATGAATTCCTTCTAAAAAAGTTCCTGGGGGAGCGGAAGGATGAATTTGTTCTTTTTGCGGTAAAAATGGACGCGGATTTCGACCAGCTGGACCGGTTTGCCCTGACCAATATACTGATCGAACTTATGGGCGGGGAACAGGTTATCATGAGTACCGTGGCGGGAAAGCGGATGATCTATCTGCTGCCCGCAGAGTTTGCGGACAGCATGCCCCCTCTGGCCCTTAAGGTGCAAAAGGAGTTTGGAAAATATAGAAAGACAAGGCTGTGCTTTGCCATGAGCGATGTGGGAAGCATTGAGACAGTGTATCAGCTTTATTGTCAGATCGAGGAACTGTATCATTTGGGGGAAGTGGAGGAGAAACAGGAGTTTTTGAACTGGTCCCTGCACCGGGAGGCGAGCCAGGATTCCTCATTTGTGGTGGATTACGGCCGTATCCGGTCTGCAAAAACATATGGGGAGATTTTGTTTGAGATCTATGCATCATATGTAAAGATGGAAATACGCGGACTTTCCCTGGATGAAATACAACGGGCCTATGCTGCAGCCCTGAAGGTGCTGTGGGGGGACGGGGAAATGGCGGAAGGCAGTGAATTGAGCAGGTGCGTGGAAAAGAGGACTGCCGGGGAACTTTGGGAGATTCTGCGGCCTGTCATAGAAACCTGTGCCGGACACCTGCATTTATCCATGGGAGAGGGCAAGGAGGAACAGCGCATGAAACAGATCCTGTACGCCATCTATGAAAACCTTTCTGATCCCGAACTGACGCTTCAGTATCTGGCAAAGGAGATTTTGTTTATGAATGAGGATTATTTTGGCCGTTTCTTTTACAAACATATGCATGAGAAATACTCTGCATTTCTCATGGGCATACGCATTGGCCTGGCCCGGCGGCTCATGGAATATGACCCGGAGATCCGCATATCGGACCTGGCGGTGCGCATCGGCTATCCGGCTGATGGGCAGTATTTTGCAAAGGTGTTTAAAAAGGTGACGGGGATGGTGCCGTCAGAATACAGGAACACGATAGTTGCGTTAAATCGTGCAACTTAGCAGATCTATTGGTGTGGTTTATTGGGATGGTAACGCTCGCTTTTTCTAAAAAGTGGGCGTTACTTTTTTATGATATCCCAAAGCAGATGGTAAGGAATTTGAAGACATGATCCAATGTCGGAATTTTTCAGATATGTAATCTGTTAAATCCATTCATTTTAGGAGATAGTCCGGTTATAATAAAGTCATTCAATGGGAATGACAAACAGTAACAGATCAATGAAAAAGGAGAGGTGTATGTTATGAGAAAGCGTATGACAAGATGGGCGGCTCTGGGAATGGCAGCTGCCATGGTATTGACCACAGCTGGCTGTGGCTCAGGGAGCGGAACATCGGGAAACAATGGAGGAACAACCCAGGGAGAAGCGGCCCAGGCTACAAACACGCAGACGGACGGCGGTGTCAGCACGGGAGAACCGGTTACCTTAAAGATTACCTGGTGGGGTGGCCAGGGAAGGCATGATTATACCCAGAAACTTTTAGATCTCTACACCGAGTCCCATCCCAACGTGAGATTTGAGGCAATGCCCTCAGGCTGGGACGGTTATTTTGACAAGCTGGCCACACAAGCGGCTTCCGGGGCCATGCCTGATATTGTTCAGATGGATTATCTGTACATAAGCACATATTCAAGAAATAACTCCCTGGCTGACCTGCAGCCTTATGTGGATGACGGAACCATCGAAGTATCAGGGATTGATGAGAACCTGTTAAACTCCGGGATGATCGATGGCAAGCTGACAGGAATGGTCCTTTCAAGCTCCTACGCAGTCATGGGATACAATCCGGCCGTGCTGGCAGATGCCGGTATTAAAGAACCGGACAGCAGCTGGACCTGGGATGAGTTTGCCAATGATGTAAAGGTCATTAAGGAAAAGACCGGAAAATACGGTGCGGTTGCCTACGGTGTGGTGGATGACATGAATATGTTTAAATACTGGGTACGCCAGCATGGTTCAGATCTGTTTGCAGATGACAATAAATCCCTGGGATATGCGGATGATAAGCTGTACACGGATTTCCTGGAAATGTGGATGGGGCTCATTGATGAAGGCGCGGTTCCCAATCCGGATGAACATGCCCAGATCCAGGCATTGGGCCAGGAGGCCGGACCAGTGGTTACCGGGGAGGGTGGTTTTATCTATGAGTGGAATAACTACGCCTCCAAGATGAGCGCGGTCAATGATAAGTTAAAAATCGTGACACCGCCCATGCTGGACGGCTCGGATGCAAAGGGACTGTGGCTGAAGCCCGGAATGTTCTTCTCCATTGCGGATACGTCCAAGGTCAAAAAGGAAGCAGCGGAGTTTATTAACTGGTTCATGAACTCGGAGGAGGCCAATGATATTATGATGGCGGAAAGAGGAACTCCTGCATCATCCACCGTGCGTGACTATATGGTCAATTCAGGCAAGCTCAATGACCAGCAGAAGGCCATGTTTGAGGCGGTTGAGTCAGCACAGGCTCTCTGCGGGGAGACGCCTGCTCCGGACCCTGCCGGAACTTCGGAGATCAATGAGGTATTTAAGAATACTGCATACAGTGTATTTTACGGGCAGACCAGTCCTGAGGAGGCTGCGGCCAAGTTCAGAAAGGATGCAGACGCAATCCTGGCAAGGAGCAATTGATCAGGCACTAGTTGAACAGGGTGGATATTGGTTAACAGGACAGGTACCGGCTGAACAGGACAGGTACCATACAGAACAGAGGGAGGGGGCTGCGCATCAAAGCAGTCCCCTCCCATTCAAAGAGGAGAAGTTATGAAGCGCAGAAAGAACAAATCAGTCTATAAAACAGCGGATAACGCGGTGGCCTATCTTCTTATGACGCCGTGGCTCATGGGATTTGTGGGCATGTGGCTGATACCGGCCGCCATATCCATGTATTATTCTTTTACCAATTTTAATCTTTTGAACCAGCCTCAGATAATCGGATTTGCAAACTATATCCGGGTGTTTACACAGGATGACACATTTATACAGGCCCTGAAAGTGACCTTCACCTATGTGCTGGTACTGGTTCCGCTGCGTCTGGCATTTGCCCTGTTCGTAGCCATGCTGTTAAATAAAAAGCATGCAGGCCTGGGGCTTTACAGGACGCTGTACTATGTGCCTTCCATCATCGGAGGCAGCATTGCGGTATCGGTCGTGTGGAAGCAGATCTTTGGAAGCAAGGGGGTTGTCATGACTCTGTTATCCCTGGTAGGGGTCAACCAGACTACCTCTTTCCTGGGAAATCCCAGGACGGCCCTGGGCGCAATTGTGCTGATGGGAGTATGGCAGTTTGGTTCTTCCATGCTCATCTTTCTTTCGGCCCTGAAGCAGATTCCATTTTCACTGTATGAGTCCGCCATGGTGGACGGAGCCAGACCCGGATACACGTTTTTGCACATCACCCTTCCCATGCTGACCCCCACCATTTTCTTTAACCTGATCCTTCAGATCATCAACGGATTCAGGGTATTTACAGAGAGTTATGTGATCACGGACGGAGGTCCTCTTGATAGCACGCTGTCCTATGTGCTTTATCTGTACCGCAGGGCCTTTACCTATTTTGATATGGGATACAGCTGCGCCCTGGCATGGATTCTGGTGGCCATTATCGCGGTATTTACCGTCATTATCTTCAAGACCCAGAAAAATTGGGTTTACTACGAGTCGGAGGAGGAATAAAAAATGGGTATGCATACAAAGAAACGGATCCATTCCATAAGGTTCCATATGGGGGCATGCATTCTGGGATTCCTTATGATCTATCCCCTTTTGTGGCTGCTGGCCAGCTCCTTTAAGAGCAATGATACCATGTTTCTTGACACCTATTCCCTGATTCCTAAGATTTGGGATGGGGCTACAAACTATAAAAGCGGTTTTTCAGGGGTGGGTGGAGTCAGATTTATCACATTTTTCATGAACTCCCTGGTCGTCACCGTGGCCGGTACAGCCGGTTGTGTGATCACATCCCTGTTTGCAGCCTATGCACTTTCCAGGATCAAGTTCAGATTCTCGGGATTCTGGTTCGGATGTGTAATGCTGACCATGATGATTCCCCCCCAGGTTATGGTAGTACCCCAGTATATTATACTGAAAAGGCTGCACCTGATCGACACCAGGACCGCCCTGGTCCTACCCTGGTTTTTTGGCGGCGCGTTTTTTATTTTCCTTATGGTCCAGTTCTTCCGGGGGATTCCCAGGGAATTGGATGAAGCGGCTGAGATCGATGGGTGCGGCAAGCTGGCGATTCTGTTCCGGATCCTGATCCCTATTGTGAAGCCGGCCATTGTCACTTCCTCCATCTTTGCGTTTTACTGGACTTGGCAGGACTTTTTCCAGCCCCTGATCTTTATGAATAGTGTTAGTAAATTCACAATCCCCCTGGCTCTCAACATGTACCTGGACCCTAACTCCTACAACAACTATGGTGGGTTGTTTGCAATGTCGGTGATCTCGCTGCTTCCGGTCATCATTTTTTTCATCATATTTCAGAGGTATCTGGTGGATGGGATCGCCATGGATGGGATCAAGGGGTAAGAAATTTTTGTTTTACCACCTTGGGAGTATGGCTTGATAATTTGAAAAAAAGTGATATATTGGGAGATGAGCCTGGAAAAAACGGGGGGCCTTTCCCCATATCTGTAGGAGGTAATGGTAAATGAAAAAAATAGGTTTTATTGGCGTGGGGATCATGGGAAAATCCATGGTGCGCAATTTGATGAAGGCGGGCTATGAGGTTGCTATTTATACCAGAACAAGATCAAAGGTGGAGGATATCATTAGCGAAGGAGCAGTCTGGTGCAAAAGCGCGGGGGAATGCGCCAAGGGACGACAGGCTGTGATCAGTATTGTGGGGTATCCAAAGGATGTGGAGGACATCTATTTTGGTGAAGGCGGTATCATTGCCAATGCGGATCCCGGCACATTTCTGATCGATATGACAACCACCAGTCCCAGACTGGCTGTGCGGATTTATGAGGAGGCAAAGAAAGCAGGTCTTCACGCCCTGGACGCTCCGGTGACAGGAGGCGACAAGGGGGCAAAGGATGGAACATTGACCATTCTTGCCGGCGGTGACAGGGAAGACTTTGACGTCTGCCTGAACATCCTTCAGGCCATGGGTAAAAATATTGATTATGAAGGCAGGGCAGGAAACGGACAGCACACCAAGATGTGTAACCAGATTGCGGTTGCGGGAGCCCTGGCAGGGGCTTGTGAGGCAATGGTCTATGCCAGGAATGTGGGGCTGGATGTGGACACAATGCTAAAGTCCATTTCCACAGGAGCCGCCGGCAGCGTGCAGATGAACAATGTGGCTTCAAAGGCGCTGCAGGACGACTACCGGCCTGGATTCTTTATCAAGCATTTTATCAAGGATATGAACCTGGCGGATGAAGAGGCCAGGGCAGCGGATACGGAGTTAAAGGTGCTGGAGGACGTCCTTTCCATGTATAAGGAATTGGAGCGGGAAGGCATGGGAGAACTGGGAACGCAGGCTTTGATCAAATATTATAATTGGTAAGCCTGCAGCTGCAAAGGTCAGGTGGGAGACATGGACAAAGGAATTGAATACATTTTGGAGGTGGCTCGCTGCGGCGGCATCACGAAAGCAGCGGAGAACCTGTTCATTACCCCGTCTGCCTTAAGTAAATTTGTCCAGGCCAGGGAGTCTGAGCTTCAGGTGAAGCTGTTCCACCGTGTGGGCAAGCGGTTTGTGCTGACCCAGGCAGGGGAGTATTATGTTCAGAAGATAGGGGAGATCGAGCGGATCCAGCGGGAACTGGACACGCAGATGGGCAGTTTTTCCAGTATGAGCAGGGGGGTGATACGCATCGGGGTCCAGGCCACCTTTACGGAGGTCATGTTCCGCTTTATCCTGCCGGAGCTTAAGGAGGCATTTCCGGGGATCCGAATCCTGATGCACGAGCGCACCGTGGGGGAGCTGGTCCAGATGGTAAAGGGGCGCCAGCTGGACGTGCTGCTGGCCGTGATGGATAAGCAGGAGCATGGCTTCTGCTATGAAACGGTCCACCAGTGTGAGCTGGTGATGGCAGCGGTGGGGACGCATCCGGTGGTACGGAAGGCTGTTTCAAAACCGGGATTTCGATATCCCTGGATCGACCTTTCGTACTGCTGTGATCAACCCAATGTAATGCTGATGCCCGGTTCCCCGTACCGTACCTATGCGGATAATCTGTACGGTTATTACCAGCTGAAGCCGGATATCGCTTATGAGCTGGGATCCTCACGCAGCGGCCTGGCCTGTGTGGCGTACACCCATGCCCTGATGATCACGCTGGACCACATGATATTTAATAATCTGTTCCATGAGGAGATTGTCCCCCTGTCCGTGGGTGAGAAACCCTTATCCAGGAATTTGGTCACCGCACATCCGGAGGAATCCATGCTGACAGAGGAGATCAACGTGTTTTACCGTATCTGCAAAAAGCATATCCGGTAAAATAGTAACCGTTCAGTTTCTTCGTCTGGACGATTACGTAAAATATTGAATTAAAGTTGATAAATGTTGAAAATATTGAGCTGTACATCTGCATTTGACTGCATTATGATAAGTATATCAAAGGACGGCGCGGTCATTGAAGAATGAGTACTCCCGGACATTAAAAGGATCCGGGATACTCTAACCATACGGAGGAAACCATGACACCTTTACAGATTACGCTCATTATCTTGCTATGTACCATCATAGCGTTTTTATCGGGAAAAATCCCATTTTCCATCATTTCAGCGGGAATCATTCTCGCCCTTATTCTTACCGGTGTGATGAAGCCGGCCGAAGCCTTAAGCGGTTTCATCAACACCAATGTGGTCATGTTTGTTGCCATGTTTGTGATCGGCGCTGCACTGACCAAGACCAGTCTGCTGGACAGAGCCCAGAAACTGGTGGTCCGCTACAAAAATAATCCCAAAATGCTGATTTTGATTTCATCCTTAGTGGCCGGTTTCCTGGCCTGCCTGACCAGCGCCACAGCCACGGCCGCCATCATGATTCCCCTTTTGGTGGGGATTGCCAATGAGATCGGCACCAGCCGCAGCAAGATGCTGTTTCCCGCCATGGCTATTGCCAACATAGCTACCGCCATGACATTCCTGGGACAGGGGGCCAGCAATATGACCTGGAGCGATGTTATGATCAAGGCGGGCGCTTCCATCCCGTTTTCAATCTGGGATTTTACCATTGCCAGAATCCCCATTCTGCTGATTTCACTGGCCTACATGGTATTTATCGGCTACCGTCTCATGCCTGACATTGATAATTCCCAGTTTTCAGATAACATTCAGAAAAAGGACACGGCCAGCCATCTGACACCTTCCAAGGAAAAGGTGGCTGTCATCCTTATCCTGGGCACCATTGCCTGTATGCTGTTGGAATCCGTGACCGGAATTAAGATGTACCTTACCGCCTCCATTGGGGCATGCCTCCTGGTCCTGTGCGGCGTGCTGTCGGAGCGCGAGGCCCTGGGTTCCATTCATCAGCCCACCGTGTTCCTGTTTGCCGGTGTGCTGGCTCTCTCGGACGCCATCAAGATAACAGGGGCCGGGGATGTGGTGGCGGACTGGATGATCTCCCTGCTGGGCAATACCACCAACCCCTATGTCATCATGGCAGTGTTCTTCATTATCCCATTCATTCTGACCCAGGTGATGTCCAATCTGGCAACCGTGACTATTTTCATTCCATTGGTAGCAGCTGCCTGTGTAAAGATTGGAGTGGACCCAAGGGCGGCTGTAATGGGCGTGCTCATTGCCAGTTGTACCTCTATTCTGACCCCCATGGCGGCTCCCTGCCAGATCATGATCATGGGGCCGGGCGGGTATTCACTAAAGGATTATCTAAAATGCGGAACACCTTTGGCGGTTATGATCACTATTGTCTGCATTTTTACACTGCCTATCATGTTTCCGTTTTATTAATGAAGAATGAGGTGACCATATTATGAAGATTACTGGTTTGGAGATCATTCCGGCAAGCAAATATTTATTTATCAGGATCAGCACGGATGAGGGGATCCACGGTACGGGCGAGGCCGGGGCCTGGGGCTTTTTAGACGGAGTGGAGGGAGTGCTGAGACGTTTTGAGAGCTATCTTCTGGGCAAAAACCCATTTCAGATTGAGCACCACTGGAATTATCTGTACCGCAGCATGTATTTCAGGGGATCGGTGATCATGAGCGCCCTGTCCGCCATTGATATTGCACTCTGGGATATAAAAGGTAAGGCGCTGGGCGTGCCGGTTTACGAACTGCTGGGAGGAAAATGCCGGGATAAAGTGAGAAGCTACGAGGCGGTTTTCTGCTATACGCCGGAGGAAATGGCTGAATTTTGCGTGAATTTAAAACAGAAGGGATATGATGCGGCCCGTCTGATGATCACAGGTGATATCACCAGGACCCAGGCGGACCGGTCATCCGGTATTTATAACAGCAAGGTGGAAGGTTACATAGAGCGGGTGAGGGCCTGCCGGGAAGCGGTGGGGAGAGATTTTGACCTGATCCTGGAATGCCACCGCAGTATGGATCCCTGTGAGGCCATTGCATTTGCAAAAGGGGTGGAGGCTTACAGACCCCTGTTTTTGGAAGATCCGATCCCCCCGGACAGCCCGGAGGCTATGGCGGATGTTGCCAAGGGCACAAGTATTCCGGTGGCAACAGGAGAGCGCTTTATCAATATACAGGAGTTTGAAACAATTCTACAGAAGCGGGCGGCCAGATACCTCAGGCCGGATGTCTGCGCCCTGGGTGGTCTGACTCCCTCCAAAAAGGTGGCGGCCATGGCGGAGGCGAACTATGCCAAAATCGTGCCTCACAATCCATTGGGTCCGGTTTCCACCGCAGCCTGCCTGCAGCTGGACGCGGCCATCCCCAATTTTGCCATCCAGGAGTTCCCATCCTTTTATCACCAGGGAAACGAGGCGGAGATGACCACCGAACCGTTCCGGGAGGAAGATGGATACATTGTGATCCCGGATGCACCGGGAATCGGAATTGAGCTGGCAAAAGACCTTACGGAGAAGTTCCCGCCCAGACAGAGAAGCATTTCCGCCCAGACTGCCTATGACGGCGGGGTATATGACGTATAGTGGAACAGGTTGCCAAAATCCTCATACTATAATAGTAAACAACGTATTAGTTAAGGATAGCTATGAACAACGACCCCAGAGGAACCATCGTCCGGCAGGGAAATGCCCTGCGTATTGATAATGCATTTGTGGAGGACAGCTCCTGTACCAACAATTCAAACGGAACCATATTGATCTCTTATTCCATGCCGGAAGCCGGACAAATGGTTTCCATCCAGACCCTACAGCTGAACATAAACAGAAATACAGTTATTATAAATTCTTTTGGACAGAGTGTGGGCCTGTGCCGGATTCAGCCGGGAATGTGGATCAATGCCATTTTTTCTTCCCGCATGACAAGAAGTATCCCGCCTCAATCCAATGCGTTTATGATTGTTGTGCGAAGCAGGGGTCAGGAGACTTCGGTGACAACAGACCGGATTGTGGATGTGGATGCATGCAATGGCTTTATTTACACTGGAAACCGCGGTGATATAAACAGCCAGATCAGGTTCAGTGTTCCAAGCACCACGCCGATCACAGACCGGGCAGGGAGACCTATCAATATCCATTCCCTCCGGCCCGGCCAGATGGCCAGGATCACCCATGCCAATTTTATGACGGCAAGTATTCCACCGCAGACGACCGCGTACAGGATTCAACTGATTTAAAAGAGTATAAATATTTATTCCCGGTAAGGATTCTTCCTGGCCGGGAATGTTTTTATATACATAATTGAGCTTTTAAGAAAGATAATATCAATATGAAAAATTATAATAGGTGCAAAAAACATTGTAAGGAACATGAGACATTGACTTACGAAACACCGGCCAGCGAAACACCGGTCAACGAAACGCCGGCCAGCGAAACATGCATAAACGAATTATCAATCGGAACCCATCTTTCAGTTGCCAAGGGGTACGCCGCTTTGGCAAAGGACGCGGTCCAAATCGGCGCAAATACATTCCAGATGTTCATCCGCAATCCCCGGGGAGCCAGGGCAAAGGAGTTAAAACCGGGAGAGATCGAGACATTCCTGGATAGTTTGCAAATGCATGGATTTGGACCGTTTATAGCCCATGCTCCGTATACGCTGAATCTCTGTTCGTCAAGCCGGCATTTGAGAGAGCTTTCCGCCCGGATGATGGGGGAGGACCTGCAGCGGATGGAACTGATGCCGGGAAATCTGTACAACCTTCATCCGGGCAGCCGGCTGGACCAGCCCCTGGACAGCGCCATTGAACAGATCGCCCAGGGGCTGAACCATGTGATGTTCCCGGACATGAAGACCACGGTGCTGTTGGAAACCATGTCCGGGAAAGGCAGCGAGGTGGGAAAACGGTTTGAAGAACTGAAGGAGATTCTGGACCGGGTGGCCCAAAAAGATCACATCGGAGTCTGCATGGATGCCTGCCACATGTGGGATTCGGGATATGACATTGTGGACCGGCTGGATGAGACGCTGGAACAGTTTGACCGTCTCATCGGATTAAACCGTCTGAAAGCATTTCACATCAATGACAGCATGAATGTCAGGGAAAGCCACAAGGACCGGCATACACTGATAGGGGAGGGGCACATCGGGGAGGACACGATCATCAGGATCATCAACCACCCGCGTCTGTGTCATCTGCCCTTTATATTAGAGACGCCCACGGACTTGGCCGGACATGCACAGGAAATAAAAAAGCTGAGGAAACAATATGTATGGGGATCTGTCAGTGATAAAATTTCAGAGCAAAATGGGATAATTAAGACATACCTGGGCACAGATTTTTAATGTTAGTGAGATTTGGCTCATTACGTGCTACTATGTAAAAAGAAATACGGATACGGAAGTTGATAAGATCCGGGAATATTTTTATAAAAAGGAGAAGGTAATGAGCGAACATAATATTAACCTGCACCAGACTGTTAAATGTGTAAGACTGTATTTTAATACGCTTGATTATCGGACCTCCCATTTTCACCGGGATATCGAAGTTATGTGGGCATTGGAGGACGACCTGGAAGTACAGGTGGGCAATGACCGATGTACGGTGCGGGAGGGGGAGATGGTCCTGATGAATTCGGAACAGCCCCATGAGATCAAGGCCACGGGGAAAAGCTGTACCCTGCTTGGGATCCAGATCTCGCCGGATCTGGTGGCCGAGGACGTGCCGGAGTTTGAACATATCCATTTTGACCAGTATTTTGTGAACAGTCTGCCGCAAGAAATCTATAAGGATATAGAGCAGACCCTGCTTGATGTGACATGGCAGTACCTGACACAGCCTGCCTTTTATGAATTCTTTTGCAGAAGCCAGATCCGGCTGTTTCTCTATACGCTGTTATCCTACCTTCCTTACCGCGTGCTTACAGAGGAGCAAAGCCAGATCCAAAAGAATCAGAATGCAAGGCTGAAGCGTCTGATCCAATTTGTCAATATGAATTACCAGAATAATATACGGTTGTCCGACTTTGCAGAAAGGGAGGGACGGTCACTGAGCCATATCTCACATTTTGTCCAGAGCGCCATGCATCAGAGTTTCCGCGAATATGTGGACCTGGTCCGGTACAGCGCCGCATGTAAGATGATGGCCACGGGCCGGTACAAAATGCTGGATATCTGCATGGAATGCGGCTTTTCTGATTACCGGTATTTTTCAAAAGCATTTGTCAGCCGTACCGGAGTCACACCGGAAGTATATGGGAAAAAATTACTGGAAAGGGTGGGGAACGAAACAATGTTTAAACACAGCATCCATTCCAGTGAACGGTTTTATACACCGGAGCAAAGCATGGAACTGGTAAAGAAATATAGGGAAAAGTATAGGTAACAGCAAAAAAGTCTAATGAAAGCAACAATAACATCAAGGATATAATGGGGAGGAATGATATAATTAGTATAATTCAATCTACAGGAACTGTTTCCGGAAACCAGTTGTGTAGGAAGGCATCAACAAACCATAGATTCAGATTGGAGAGGTAAGCGTATGAAACGAAATTTAATTGGGGCGGCTCTTGCAGCGGTAATGACGGCATCGGCAATCAGCGGCTGCGCACCGGCAAAGGTTGATAACAAAGAAAATACAGCAGACAGCAAAGGGGTCTTAGCGGACAGCAAAAAGGAGTCGGGAAGCGGTACGGGGAAAGCCGCGGACGGAAAAGAGACATTTGTGTTCTGGACCGGGTTATCCGGACAGGCCGGAGAGGTGATCCAGCAGGTGATCGATGATTATAACAATTCCCAGGATAAAGTCTTTGTGGACCTTCAGTATCAGGGCTCATACCAGGAATCATTGAATAAGTTAAAGACATCCATGCGCACACAGGACGGACCGGATCTGGTCCAGATCTATGAGGCAGGAACAAGGACCATGATCGACAGCGGCTTTATCATTCCCATGCAGCAGATCATTGACGATTACAATATTGATATATCCGGACTGGAAGAAAACATGCTTAACTATTACACGGTTGACGACCAGCTTTATTCCATGCCCTTAAATACCTCCGTGCCGGTCTGTTATTATAACAAGACCGTCCTCTCGGAGATCGGTTATGAGAACGGTCCTCAAAGCTGGGATGACATTGCCGACATTTCCCGGAAGGTGATGGATCAGGGCCTGTCCAAATCAGGGATCGCACTTTGCTCAAACCTGATCTGGTGCTTTGAACAGCCCATGGTACAGCAAAAATATCCAATGGTAGATAATGGCAACGGGCGCACGGGAAGAGCAACAAAAACAACATTTGCTGACGGCACGCTGGCGGTGGAGATCGCCTCCAAGTTCCAGGAACTTGTGGCAAAGGGGTATGTTGCTGATGTTGGTTTTACCATTGAGGCCAACCGGGCGGCCTTCTGGTCAGGAGACGCGGTGATCATGTGTGACTCTTCAGGCTCCATCCGTTCATCCTTAGAAACCATCGGCGGCGCCTATGAACTTGGCGTATGTAAGTTCCCGGGACTGACGGCGGATGCCCCCAACGGCGGTGTCACCCTTGGCGGCGGCTCTGTTTATATCTGTGATAACGGAAAGGGTGACGGCAGGAATGAAGGGATCGCGGATTTTGTCAAGTATCTGATCTCCCCAAAAGCACAGGGATACATATTTGCAAACACAGGATATTTCCCGGTTACAGGGGAGGCATTAAACCAGGATGCCGTAAAGGAAACACTGAAAACATATCCGCAGTACCAGGCCGTGATCGATACGGTGAATGAGTCTCCCAACATGGGATATGGTCCGTTATATGCCAGTCTGGTGGATGCAAGGGAGATTTATTCCAGCTATCTGGAACGGATGATGCTTGGAGAGATAACACCGGAAGAATGTATCAGCAAGTCGGCTGAAGAGATCGATATATTGATTGAGGAATACAATGATATTAACTTCTAGTACAAGAATGCGGGCCGGGTCAGGCCTATGTCCTGAGGCAGGCCTGATCTGGGAAGAAGGAGTTTGCTTATGAGTAGTATGAAGAAAAAAGCTGACATAAAGGTGACGAAAAAGCTGGAACCCTATCTGTATCTGCTGCCGGTATTTGCCCTGTTTGGGGTATTTACATTCTATCCCCTGATCCGCACCGTGGTAATGAGCCTTTCTTCCGTTAATTCCATGGGAGAAATCGTCAAATTCGCGGGATTGAAAAATTTCCATACCCTGTTCCGGGCAGAGCAGTTTTGGAAAAGCTTTCGGACCACCTTTGTGTTTGCAGCCTGTCTGGTTCCACTGGAATTATTGATCGGGGTAACCTTAGGGCTTCTCGCGGATAACCGGAAAAAGAAAACCAGCCCCATCCGCACCATCTTTGCCCTGCCCATGTCGATCTCCTATGCCTGCGGGGCCATGATCTGGCTTATGATGTTTAACCCCACTGCCGGCCTTATTAATTCCGTGATCGGAAAGCCGATCAGCTGGTCCGGTGACCGGATATATGCAATGCTTATGATCATTATCACAACCTGCTGGCTGACGGCCGGTATGAATTTTATCTATGTACTGTCAGGGCTCCAGTCAGTGCCGGATGAGCTTTACGAATGTTCCAGGCTGGAAGGAGCGGGCTATCTGCAGACGGTGCGGCATATTACGCTGCCCTGCATCTCCCCCACGCTGTTTTTCCTTCTGGTGATCAATACAGTCAATGCCTTTCAGATCTTTACCCAGGTCAAGCTGATGACAAAGGGCGGTCCAGGGGGAAGCACATCTGTGATGGCGTATTCGATCTATGAATCCGCTTTTGTGAGCAATCGCTGGGGATATGCCAGTGCACAGTCGATCGTATTCTTTGTGATACTGCTGATCATTTCCATCATTCAGTTTAAGGCAGAAAAGAAGGGGGTGTTCTATCAATGAGACCGAGTACCCGCATAGGGAGAACCTGTTTTTTGGCGGTGCAGATACTGGTAATATTGGTTATTCTATGTCCTATCCTGTATGCGCTGGATATAAGCTTTTTACCGCTGTCTCAGATATTTGGCAAGCCGCTGAAGCTGATTCCCCATGAACCGGACCTTTCTTATTACGTTACGGCATTTCAGAGAGCGCCCCTGT
The DNA here is from genome assembly GCF_040545455.1 of Enterocloster citroniae. NCBI lineage: Bacteria > Bacillati > Bacillota > Clostridia > Lachnospirales > Lachnospiraceae > Enterocloster > Enterocloster citroniae. Next base: position 40,534 of record NZ_JBEPLZ010000023.1, read on the forward strand.
TTCGCTATCTGGTCAATACGGTAATCATTGCGGTATGCATTACGGTTGGACAGGTCTTTCTGGCATGTATCACGGCATTTGCATTTGCCTACTTTGATTTTAAAGGGAAAAATGTACTGTTTATGGCCATTTTGGCAACCATGATGATACCGGGGGAGTCCATTGTCCTGTCCAATTACCTTACAATGGGGGAGCTGGGCCTGTTGGACACCTATGTTGCAATGATCCTGCCATCCCTGGCATCTGCCACCACCATCTTTTTTATGCGCCAGGCGTTTTTGCAGACACCCAGAGAGCTGTATGAGGTGGCTTCCATGGAAGGGTGCAGCAGCCTTCGTTTTCTTCTGGCGATCCAGATCCCGCTGTCCAAAGGCGCCATGGGGGCTGTTGGGATCTACACGTTCATTAATGCATGGAACGCTTATATGTGGCCTTTGCTGGTGACAAATACGGATAAAATGCGCACGGTCCAGATCGGCATCGGTATGCTGCTGGATGCGGAATCCGCGGATTACAATGTGATGATGGCAGGCGTGATCATCGTTATGCTGCCAACCCTTTTGCTGTTTACATTTGGACAGAAATATATACTTTCAGGCGCTTTGTCAGGAGCCATGAAAGGCTGAGCATGATATTAAGAGCTACAAGGAGGAAAATACAGTGGAGTTCACATTTTTAGGCACAGGAGCTGCAGAGCAGTACCCGGGGTTATGGTGTACGTGTGAGTATTGTACAAAAGCAAGAAAAATGGGCGGGCGCAATATCCGTCATACCAGTTCGGGCCATTTTGCAGGAGATTGCCTGATTGATTTTCCACCGGAGACATTTACCCAGGGAGAGCGCTATGGAGTTGATCTGCTGGCGTCCAGGCTGCTGTTGGTAACACACTCCCATGAGGATCATTTCTATCCCCAATTATTATACTGGCGCTACCGTCCCAAGGAAGCGGCAGACATGTCGGAGGAGGAAAAGTTTAAACGGGGATATAGCAGGCAGCAGGAACTGCCCACACTGTATATCTACGGAAACCAGTGTACATACCATACGTTGGCGGATCATTTTAACGGACAGGATCTGGAAGATTTCGCAATTAAGTTCATTGTCCCGGAGCTGTATCAGGAATATGAATGCAACGGGGTCAGGTTTGTGCCCATGGAAGCTTCCCACATAGACCGCGGCAGTTCAAAGGGTCTGATCTATATCGTTGAAGCCCAGGGAAAGACGTTTTTGTACGCCAGTGATTCAGGGCCGTATACGGAGAGGACCAGGAAATGCATTGCCGCCCATAAATTTGACGCAGTCATTATGGAACAGACCTTTGGCAATGCGGATAAGGGAAATTATCATATGGATTGGGACCACGCCATGGAGGCCATGGAGTTTTTTAAGGACGCAGGGATATGGAAGAATAAAGAGCGGATTTACTGGACGCATATGAGTCCACATAAGACCCCGCCCCACTCAGAACTGGAGAAACTGCTGGAGGGGACACCCATCACTCCGGCCTATGATGGTCTGAAAATTGAGATATAACTGGAGAACAGCATGATTGCAAATTATCACACACACACCTGGCGCTGTATGCACGCATCAGGCACAGAACGGGAATACGTAGAAAAGGCGATTGAGGGCGGGCTTAAGATTCTTGGATTTTCAGATCATACACCCATGCCATATTCCGGCGGATATGTCAGCAATGTGAAAATGAGGCCGGATCAGCTGGAGGATTATGTGGATACGATACTGAAACTGAAAGATGAATACAAGGACGATATTGAGATCCATATCGGGCTGGAAGTGGAGTATTATCCAAAGTATTTTAAAGCCCTGCTTAAGATGACAGGGCAGTACCCCATTGAATATTTTCTGCTGGCCCAGCACTATCTTGGAAATGAAGTGAATGACTTTTATTGCGGAGCGCCCACGGACTCCCAGGAACGTTTGGCAAGATACTGCGGTCAGTCAAAGGAAGCATTGGAAACAGGATGTTTTACATATTTTGCCCATCCGGACCTGATTAATTTTACCGGGGACCGGGCAGTATATGGCCGCTGGATGCGCCAGTTATGCCACTGTGCCAATGACCTGGACATACCGCTGGAGATCAATTTCCTGGGTATTGGAGATAAGAGGAATTATCCGAATCCGGAATTTTGGAGCATTGCAGGCGAGGTGGGAAACAAAGTGATCTTTGGATCCGATGCCCATCTGCCGGACCGGGTTTGGAATCCCCAGGCCCTCTCATTTGCAGAAGAACTGGTAAACAAATATCATCTAAAGCTGGTGGACCGGGCGTGTCTGCGCGCGCCTAAAGAACCTCAAACTTGTGACTGATTCAGGCGGCAGTTTTGTCTTTCGGAAAATATAACCTGGGACTTGGGGAAAATGCTGTTTTTCCCCAAACTCCAGGCTCTTTTCCATCTTATTCCTCAGATGGTCCAGAAAGAGTTTTACTGCCAGGCAGAAGCTGCACAGCCGGATCAGCAGGAAGGATCCATACCGGAAAAAGAGGAAATCCATATGAAAATAAATGTAGAGGTAGATGGGAACACCATTGTATATGAGCTAAACGACAGCCGGGCGGCCAGGGTTGCATGACCGCAAAGGTCTATTTCCCCGCCTGGTGTGAACCACCGCAGATCATACATATGGCTGTTTCTTACAACAAAAGCTGTTTCGGAAAAATTGTTTTCCAATGTGATATCCATCATTGTTTTTTCAGGAAGCCATCTGTCCAAAACACAGATAGCTGCCTGGTTCCCCCTAAATACCCTGTCGTTGTGGGGTTGGAGGAACTTACCGGAGAACCGTTTATCCTGTTGGAAGAAGGTTATGCCATTATGACAATGGTTGAGGCTGTGCTTGGGATCAGTATCCTGGCCGAACTTGTGCTCCGGCGTACCAATTACAATATCGTATACATTCCTATTGACCCGCCTGTTTACCGTACCATTGGGGTTGCGTACAAGGACAAAAACAGTCTGCCTATTGCCGTCAAATACTTTATTGAGTATTTGACGGCAAATAGAGAGCGGCTTCCATGAGAAAATTAATCAAACCAGGAAATCGCGGTTGAACTGCTGAAAATGATGGGGATCACGGATCATTGCCATGACTGCCAATGCGTTTGTCAATGACCGGCTGAAGACGGCGGAAGCGGTAATAAATGAGCATATGCCAATTGCCGCGGCTTATTACATAGCCGCGGCAGTTTAAATATCATATATGATTACGATACATATTCTTAGGAGGCCTGTTCGGCTTCCTTTTTTGATTTATTGGAGATCACCCTGCACATAACGGCGCATATAAGGGTGGTGATCAAAAAGGTGAGGGCAAGGAGGGAGACAGCTTCCGGTATATAGGCTGCATATGCCTCATTTCCAGCTGCCATGAGGGACGGGTCCACACAGGCAACACCTGTTGTGGCACATAGACCGGCTCCAAACCAGCCGGGCCGTTTAAGGATGACCTTGTCCGCCAGCAGATACATGAATAGCAGATTGATGAGCAGCACAATGATCGAGAGGACAATGCCCCGAAGCCCGGCATGGAACGCTGTTTTTAAATTGATGGCAGCTCCGAATACAAAGCCCATCAGCATAAGACAGATGGTGGAAGCGGGCTTTATAAATTTAATAAAGTCAGGATCCAGATTCCCCAGCAGCATACCAAGGAAAAACGGTATCAATACGTTGACAGCGGACATCCAGTTGACATCTGCTCCGCTGGAAAGATTGAATACAAGGATGGACCATACGGACATACAGAACAGCTGTGGAAGAAGCATCATGCCAATATCCTCGGGCTCTCCGTACTGCTGGGCCAGTGTCATGAATAGCCCGGGATTCATATAGCAGATAGCGGGGATGAATGCAAAGGCAGATATACCCCAGAAGCCATCCACTCCAAACAAGTGCAGGAACAGGGTGCCTGCCCCAAAGATAATAAAAAGTTTGAATATTGCATAGGTAGCACCGTATTTTAGAATGTAGCCCAGCTTTTTAGCTGAAACAGTGGCTCCACTGGAAAAAAGCATTAGGCCGATGACACAGTATGTACCAGACTTGAACAGACCTTCGCTTGGGCCTCCAAGGGTTTTCCAAAAATCAGGGAAGAGCGTGTTGAATACAGCAGAAATAAGCAAAGGAACAATTAGAAGCCCACTGGGGATTTTCTGCATGGTTTTCATGATACTGATTTTCATAACTATCTCCTTTCATTCTCCAAGAAATCTTAAATAAATCATTCATAACATGAACTTTATGCATACCGCATAGTGGGACAGCTATACTGTATAACGGGATTGTAGCAAAAAAGTTTGAGAAATGCAAGAGGAAAATATACAAATGTCATAATTCGTGATACGGCAGTAAAAGGCTTGGTCGGAATAGATTGCTTTTTTTTAAATTTAATAATATGATTATATAAAACTGGCGGCATGGTGGGGGCATGTGCCAACATAAACTTTTTAGAACAGGTGGTAGTTATGACAGAGAAAATTTTTACAGTACTTGAAGCCGTTGGAAAGACAAAAGGAACCAACAGTGTCAGCGTGATCCAGAAACTGACAGGACTTCCAAGAAGTACGGTCCATAGGATTCTCCAGAGCATGGAAAAATCCGGAATGATCGTGTATAGACAGGATAAGGGATATTCCATCTCCCAGAAACTTCAGCTGTTATGTCTGAGTTCTAATCAAAATACGGATTTCCTGGAGGTAATGATTCCACTTGTGAAGGAGATTGCGGAAAAAACGCAGGAAACGGTTTCCGTGAATGTTTTAGAAAACATGGAGCGGATCTGTATTTACAGGGTTGAGGGAAGAAAGCGCGCCATCAACAATGTGCATATGGGAGAGAGGGGACCCTTGTTCAGCGGTTCCACAGGCCGCGTTCTCACTGCGTCCCTTTCTCCGCTAAAGTTTGGAAAGGCCTTGATATATGGTGAGGAGAACGGCATCATTACGGCGGCTAATAAAAAAGAGGTCATTGCCAAGGTTGAAACATGCCGGCAGGATGGTTACGCGGTTAGTATGGAGGAGCGCTATGAGGGCTGCTGGTCCATTGCGGTTCCCATTGTCAGCGGGATCACAAGGGAGACACTGGGAGCGCTTTCCGTTAACAGTGTGATCTCTTCCTACTCGGAAGATGTGAAGGACATGTATATTAAAATGCTCCGGGAGGCATCCCAAAAAGCGGGATTGGAACTTTTAAGATAGAATACGGTTTATCTGTAAATAAGACGGTTCATACACAGCCGTCTTATTTTTTTGCGTTTAGGGTTTTCATTTTTTGTCAAAATCAGAATTAAAACATTTTTGTAAAAACATCTTGCATTGCAAAATGGAACGTGCTATATTCATAAATGGGACAGATATACCGTTAAATGGGACAACAAATGAGGAGGTTATGTTTATGAGTTCAATGGAAGTGAATGTTGGCGGTTTTAAAATGAAAAACCCTTTAATGATCGCGTCAGGTCCGATCAGTTCAAAACTGGAACATCTAAAAGAAGCTGAGGAGAACGGGTTTGCTGCTGTCAGTCTGAAGCATACAATGGCCTGGCAGAAATTTGAGGCAAAGCCGAGATGGTTTTTTGATTCTAAGATTGGAGTGATTGTTAGCGGGGATCCCCGCCTTGAGCCTGAGTATGCTCTGGATCTTATCAGGAAAGCCAAAGAACAGACCGAGCTTAAGATAGCGGTAAACTTGTCGGGAATTCCTAATCAGGTGGAGTCCTGGGGAGAACTGTCCCACATGATGGAACAGGCAGGAGCGGATGCCATTGAACTGAATTTCAATTGTCCAAACCTGCTGACAGCTGATGCGAAGACAAAGGCGGTCCTTGGGGCCAATCTCGGGGCGGATCCCGACTCCTGCAGAACGGTTGTGGCTGCAGTGAAACAGGCGGTGAAGATCCCGGTAATTGCAAAGTTAAACACAGAGAGCGGAAAGCTGATGCCGGTGTCCAAAGCCGTGGCAGAGGCAGGCGCGGATATCCTGAATGTTCATGCATCCTACCGCAGTGCCCCGGGACTGGATATTTATCACGGTGGGAAGATGCTGTATCCGGGAAGTGAAAAGGGAAATTTTGGAGCCATCAGCGGACCCTGGTCCAAACGCGCTTCCGACCGCTTTATATGCGATGTATACTGGTCCAACACTGGAAAGGCTGTCATTGGAGGAAGCGGATTATACACATGGCGGGATGTGGTGGAAACAATTATGTACGGAGCATCAGCTGTCCAGATGTGTGTCCCTGTTATGCAAAAAGGATTTGGGATCGGAAAGGAGATCCTGGACGGACTGGGACGGTTTATGGATGAATGCGGTTATCGCTCTATTGATGAAATGGTGGGACTTGCCACAAAGTATGTATGTGCTCCCGGGGAAATGGACTACGGGGATATCACGGCTCTGGTCGATGAAACAAGCTGTGTGGGATGCAGGCAGTGTATGCCGATCGCTCATTGTGACGCCATCACCTATGATAGCGCTGCAAAGAAATGTGCAGTGGATGAAGACTTGTGTGTTGGATGCGGCTTTTGCCGGGGTGTATGTCCCAAGGATGCAATCACATATGTGTTAAAGAAAGGAAAATAGAACATGAATATAACTGAAAAAATCATGGCCAAAGCGGCCGGGCTGGACTATGTGGAGCCAGGTCAGATCATCGAGGTTAAGGTAGATGGGGCATTTACAGTTGAAAAGCAGGGGCCTCTGTTTTTTTCAGAGTTCCGTAAGCTGGGCCTGAAAATATGGGATAAGGACAAGGCAATTATCCTGGTGGACCATGGCACACCGCCCAGCAAAGTAATGGATGCGGATCTGATTACCGACACCATCCGTTTTGCACAGGAATATGATCTTCCGCTCTATAACTCAGAAGGGATCTGCCATCAGATCATGCCGGAAAAAGGCCATATCCTTCCCGGGTATGCATATGTGGGAACGGATTCCCACACCACGACTTACGGTGCCTTTGGTGCATTTTCCACAGGGATCGGGGCTACGGAGATGGCATGGGTATTTAATAAGGGCAGTATCTGGATGAAAGTTCCCAGTGCGATCCTTATCAATATTGATGGAGTACTTCCAAACTATGTATACGGAAAAGATTTGGCCCTTTATGTCATGACCCTTTTAGGAACGGATGGGGCAAGCTATAAGGCCATTGAATACAGGGGAAGCAGCATCCGCCAGCTCAGTATTGATTCCCGCTGTTCCCTTTGTAATATGGCTGTTGAAGCAGGCGCAAAAAATGGGATCATAGAAGCGGATGAAAAGACTGTGGAATTTATTAAGGAGAGAACCGACCGCACCTTTGAAATCGTACATTCTGATCCGGATGCAGTCTACGATAAGGTCTACAATATAGATGGAAGCAAACTGGAACCAATGGTGGCTAAACCAGGAGGTTCCCAGTATTCCGTGCCGGTCGGTGAAGTGGAGGGAACGCCTTTTACCAGAGCTCTCCTTGGCACCTGCACCAATGGAAGAATGGAAGATTTCCGAATTGCACGTGATATCATCAAGGGCAAAAAGATCTCCTCCAATGTACGTTTGCAGGTCATCCCGGGATCCAGGGCCATTTTCAGACAATGTATTGAAGAGGGGATCGTCCAGGATTTTCTGGATGCAGGGGCTATCTGGTGTAATCCACAGTGCGGGCCGTGCGCAGGCGGTCATTATGGGCTGTTAGGGAAACATGAAGTGTGTCTCAGCACATCCAATCGTAATATGGTAGGAAGAATGGGAGATCCAACATCTCAGGTTTACCTGACTTCCCCGGCAGTTGTGGCAGCATCTGTTGTAAGCGGCAGGATTATGGATCCTAGAAAGATTTGAGGTGAATGAATATGGTAATACATAACAAGGTATTTGGTGTTTACGGGCCAAATGTGGCTGCGGAGCAGATCGCATCCTCCACCCATGTGACAGCGGTAACACCTCAGGGACTGGCCTCAGCTTGTATGAAAGATATTGATGCCCGGTTCCATGAAAAGATAAAGAACGGATCAATCATGGTGGCAGCCCAGAACTTTGGCTGTAATTCCAGCCGTGAATGGGCGCCCAGAGCCCTTAAATTTTCAGGGGTGGAACTGGTGATCGCCGACAGTTTTGCACGGATATTTTTCCGCAATGCCATCAATATAGGACTTCCCATTATTGAATGCGCTGATATTTGCGGCTTCTGCCGGATGGGGGATGAACTTGAGGCGGACCTTTCAAAGGGGATCATCAGAAACATAACACAGGGAACAGAAACTAAGGGTATGGTGCTTCCGGACTTTCTTCTGGATATTATGACGGCAGGAGGTTTGTTAAATAAACTTAAAGCTGAGATGGAGGGGAAATAGGATGAAGGTTCAGAAGATCGAACTGCTCAGGAGGATCACATCCGATCTGAACGCTGATGGATTCATGGTCTACAGTCCCCAGTGGCATAAGGAGAATTACCGTTTCCTGACAGAGAAAAATTTTATCGGACCATTTGGAGTGATCCTGTATCTGACGAAAACAGATGAGACCCATATTATTTATGGATCAGACTGGGATCAGTGTAAAAATAAGCCCTTATTAAGCAAGGTGCATGTTCACGGCACCGACCCCTACGGTACTGTGACCAAGCTTTTGAAGGAAGCGGGGGTAAAGAACCTGGCAGTGTCCGGGAAAAAGTATATACCCCTGGATCTGGCCCGGGCCGTTGATCTGGCGGGAACTGCCTGCATTCCGGGAGAAGGCAGGCTGGAAACTGCCAGGATGCAGAAGACAGAGGAAGAGATCGGATATCTGAGACAGGCCGTAAGCCTGGCGGACCAGGCATGGACCGTGTTTATGAAGGGCGTGGCGGATGGTCTCAACGAATACCAGATCGTAGCAGAGGTGGAGCATTATATCAAACGCCACGGTGCAGAGGATTGCTTTATGCTGCTGGCCACGGGCGGCGATGAAGTGCGCGGTATGACGCCTCCCATGATGCGCGTGGCCCAGCCCGGCCAGATGGTGCGCACCGAGGTGACGCCCCAGGTCAATGGCTGGTGGGCCCAGATTTGCCGTACCTGTGTAAAGGGAAAGGCTAGTGACAACCAGAAAAAGGCATTTGAGATTTTCCTGGAAGCAGAGCAGGCAGGTTTTGATATGATACGCCCCGGTGTTAATATCCGTGATGTGGCAAAAGCGGAAAACGATGTGTTCCGCAAGTATGGCTACGGTGAATACTGTACGGAAAAGTATACCAGGGTAAGGGGCCATGGCCACGGGTTGGACCTGGATGAGATGCCTTTGGTGTTGGAATCAACGGATCTGGTTTTAAAAGAAAACATGGTGGTGGTCATACATCCCAATACCTTCAGCCCGCTGTGCGGCTATATGGTATTTGGGGATCCGGTACTGATCACAAAGGATGGCTATGAACTGCTTTCCGTTACAGAGCGCAAACTGTTTGAGGTGTAGAAGGAGGATTATATGAAGCGTGGATATATGGATTGGGATAAAAATCTGCTTCCTCTGTCCGCCCTGGAAAAGAGAAGACAGGCACTGATGGAAGCAGCTGCCAAGGCAGGTGCAAAGGCGGTTGTGATATACGGTGATGTGTATTCGGCAGATGAGTTATCCTACTATGTGAATTATACGCCATACTGGTGCAACAGTGCGGCAGTGGTTACAGAACATGAGGTCTATATGGTGACGGGCCACAATAACCGCGTCAACCCCTGGATCCATACCTTGACTGGGATTGAGGAGGAGAAGCTGCTGGCTTCCGGATTCAAGGTCCCGGCCAGGACGGCCCAGTCCCTGAAGGAGCGTTTCCCCCAGGGCGGACGGATCGGAGTGATCGGAACATACGTTATGGCCGATTTGGCCGCTGCCCTTGTGGAACAGGGATTTGAACTGGTTGTAATGGATGATATAAAGACAGAGCTTTTACAGACAGCAGATGAGCCGTACAGGGAGACGGCCGCAAAGGCGGTGGGTATCCTGCGCCATGCGTTTGAACAAGGCGGAAAGGAATATGCACAGGGCGGGAACTCCAAAACCGTGGCGGCAGAAATCGAGTATGCGGCCAGGAAAAACGGCGCCATGGATATTGTGCTTTATGTCTCCCACAGGGGAAAGGAATTCGGACTGCCCGTCACCCTTGAGGACGCCAAGGGCAGATGGGCTGTTTATGGGCTGATGCAGTATCTGGGAGTCTGGGTCAGCCTTACAAAGACGTTTGGGATAGATACAAATGAGACAGACAGTCAGCTGGAAGCAGTGGCCGTGGAACTGGTGCCGGGGGCGGAGATGCCCCATGGGACCGGCAGTGTTGAGGTTACACTCAGACATGTGGCATCAGACACTGTTTCAGATCTAAACCAGAGCGTATGGGAAATTGCCGAGGGACAGGTCCTGTCCGTGGAAGTATTTGACAATGAAAGCGGCATTTACTGCAGCAATATGTACCGCATTACAGATAAGGGGGCAGTTGTTTTATGAACATGGTAGAAAAAATCCTGGCAAAAGCCAGTGGAAAAAAGGAAGTAAAGCCAGGGGACGTGGTGGTTGCAAATGTTGACACCCTGCTGCTTCACGACCTGAGCGGTTATATTACTGCCAATGTATTTGAAAACGAGGTTAAAAAGGAAATGCGTTACCCGGAACGTGTGGCCATGGTTTTTGACCACCATTTCTCCCCGCCCACGGAACAGAGGGCGGAGGTGTTGGAGCGCAACCGTGAATTTGCCAGAAAGTATCATATTAATCTCTTTGACTGCGGTTCAGGCAATATCCACAACGTTGGGGTGCGCAACGGTTTTGTGCGTCCGGGCACCATTGTGGTAGGTTCTGACAGTCATACCCCGGTCCATGGCACTATGGGGTGTTTTGCCACTGGACTGGGGAATAATTCCAACGCGGCTACCGTGATGGCCTATGGGAAAGCCTGGTTTATGGTGCCGAAGACCATTAAGATCGAGCTTACAGGAAGCACCAGGCCGGGAGTGACACCAAGGGATGTGGCGCTGTGGCTTACAGGGCAGATCGGAGAGGGAGGAGCTGTTTACCGCGCGCTGCATTTTACAGGCCAGTATATCAAGGATCTGGATGTGTGGGACAGATGGCTGTTCCCGCTGATTACCATTGATGTAGGTGGAAAGTGCGGCTTTATTGATCCGGATGAGAAGACCGCAGAATTTATCAAACAGTATACGGATGAGCCATTTGAGGTGATCACCTCTGATCCGGATTGCGAGTATGAGAAGGTGCTGAGCTTTGACATCAGCGATCTGGAACCCCAGGTTGCCGCTTCCCCTACCCTTGGCAATGTAAAACCAGCAGAGGGCTTTGGCGGAAGGCCGGTCCAGTGGGCGGAATTAGGCGGCCACGGAGGCGCGCGTTTGGAGGATTTCAGACAGGCGGCGGAAATCCTTAAGGGGCGCAAGCTGGCTCCAGAGGTGAAATTTAACGCGGTTCCCAGCAGCAGGGAAACATTTGAACAGTGCCTGAAGGAAGGGATCGTGGAGATCTTCCACCAGGCCGGAGCATCCTGGTTCCCCGCCAGTACAGGTTCCAACCAGGCCATTAATATGGGGGCAATGTCAAAGCATGAGTCCATGATCTCTACCCATGCCCGCAACTTCCCGGGAAGAAACGGTAGTCCCGAGGCAATCATGTACCTGAGTTCGGCATATACCGTAGCGGCATCAGCTGTAAAAGGATGTGTGACGGATCCCAGGGAATTTTTGGAGGGATGACAGATGGAGAGAGAAGGCCGGTGCTGGAAATTCGGTGATAATATACCAACAGACCAAATCGTAAAAGCTGACAGGGTATTGCTCAGCATTGAGGAGATGGCCAAACACGTGCTGGAGAACCTGAACCCTGAATTTCCGAAACATGTAAAAAAGGGCGATATCCTGGTGGCTGGAAAACATTTTGGCCAGTCCTCAGGCCGTGCAGTGGCTCCAAAGGCTATTAAGGCCACAGGCGTGGGCGCAGTGATTACAGAGTATGCATCACGTCTGTTTTACAGGAATTGTTTTGAGATAGGTCTTCCACTTTTGGAATGTGAGGGAATCACCCAGGGGGTCAGTGATGGAGATATTCTTTATGTTAATATGGAGAGTGGGATCATTGTGAACAAAACAACGGGAAGGGAATTCAGGGCCAGACCCATTGATCCCTTTCTCATGGAAATGCTGGAAGCCGGAGGGCTGATCGCCTTTGGACCCAGAATTGACGAATATCAAATATAGGAATTTGGTGGTGATACAGTGAGTGAAATAAAAGGTAGGGTGTGGAAATTTGGCGACAATATTCCCACGGATCAGATCGTAAGAGTGGACCGCGCCTTGGGCGACATGGAGGAGATGGCAAGGCATGTATTGGAAAACTATAATCCGGAGTTTCCAAAGAAGGTCCAAAAAGGAGATATCCTGGTGGCCGGAAAGCATTTCGGCCAGTCCTCCGGCAGGGCAGTGGCCCCAAAGGCCATCAAGGCCACAGGAGTGGGAGCGGTTGTGGTAGAGTATGCTTCAAGATTATTTTACAGAAATGCCTTTGAAGTAGGGCTTCCCCTTATGGAGTGTCCGGGAATTACAGACCATGTGTCGGATGGAGACTGCCTGTCCGTGGATATGACCATAGGGAAGATAAAAAATGAGACCACAGGAGACGTATTGCAGGCACGCCCGGTGGATCCGTTTTTGATGGAAATGCTGGAGGCAGGAGGACTGATTGCCTTTGGCCCGCGCATTGATCAGTGGAACGTTTGATCTATGACAGCTTTTGCGAACTTTGTAATATTTTGGTGTTTAAGTTTTCTGGGATATATGGCAGGCAGACGCTTAAAAGTGCCTGCTCCTGCCATTTTAGGTCCTGTTGCCTGCTTTATGGTTCTGGCTCTTTCCGGTGTTCATCTGTCCGTACCCGCATTCCAAAAGCCAATGTTATCCGTGGTTACCGGAATCCTTTTGGGGCTGCGTATGAATCACAGTCTGAAAGGAGTATACCGTCAGATCATTGTCTATGTGGCCTGGCTTATTTTGCTGTCCCTTGCAGGTATCTGTATTCTGACAGCAACGGGGGTTGACAGGGAGACTGCCTTTTTTGCAGCCATGCCCGGGGGAATGGCTGAGATCACTCTGATGTCTCTCAGTTACCGCTCGGATCCCTTTGTGACGGTTCTGCTCCAATCCTCCAGGATGCTTATTTCCATGACATTCTTTTCATCCCTGGCAGCAAGATACCGTAAGAAGGATCCGGAAGAAAGAAAAATGGATCATCTAAGGGGAAAGGGAATATCCCTGCCTCTGTGGTGCCTGCTGATCGTACTTTCCCTGGCAGGGGCGGGAATATTTGGACTGCTGCACATACCGGCGGCCACCATCCTGGCTCCTATGATGGTGGTGGGAACTGCTGTGCGGGGGGCCGGTCTGGAATGCAGGATAAACCGGAACCTGCAGACACTGGTGCAGATTGGTATCGGAGGCCTTACGGGGGCATCTATATCCAGGGAAAGTATGATGGGATTTCCACATTATATCATACCGATCATCCTGCTTAGCCTGCTGGTAACGGGTAGTGGAATCCTGATGGCGCATCTTTTAATGAAGCTAACACAGTGGGATAAGATTACATGTATCCTCAGCTGCTGCCCGGCAGGGCTTCCCCCCACGATCATGGTGGCCATGGAGTACGGTGCAGATGCGGATATAGTCACCATTTTCCAGGTGCTGCGTATGGTGACGGTGCTGCTCATGACTCCGGTGCTGGCGCGGTGCCTTCCACTTTTTATACAGATGCCTTGAAACAGGCATAATCCGTATGGTCTGCACAATCCATGCAATCCGTGGAACAGGCAAACATACATTAAGAAAAAACAAGGTACGAGGGCATCTCTGTATCAAATTACGGTATAGCTATTCGTGGCTATGCCGTTTTATCATCCTGTGTCTCAATATCGGCTTTCAACTGTGAGAGAGCCTCTTTTAATGTTTTTTGCTCCCCTTCGTAATTTGCCGACATTATCGCAAAACGCTCATCACTCAGTTTGCCCGATACATTATCTTCGTAAATCCGCTGAAATAATACATCAAGTTCAGCAATACGTTTTTCGGATTTGGCTAACTCACGCCGCTTTTTTGCAAGTTCCTTTTTCTGTTCCTCACTCGGTTTATCAAGCTGCTCCTGCACAAATTGCTTTTCAAACGCCTGTACATAGAACAGAACTCGCTGCAGACTTTCAAGTACTAAAGCATAAACAACCTTTTCACGGATGTAATGTGCGGTACAGTTTTCCGTATTCTTACAGTAGTTGGAGCAGAAAAAGTATCTTATATTGCAAACACTTACCTCTTTTAAACTAATATAGCAGCGGTGGAAAATCAATTGCATAAATCATTGAATTTTTCAAACTGCAAATTGGCTTACAGCTTGTAAGCCATTTTCATCAGAGTTGTAAAATCTGTACCAATAACGTATGCTTTTTAAATTTTGTACCGAAAAACCTGACATATTTGGAAAAGTTTTCTTCAAATCCCTGCTCATTGTTGTAAGAAATGCATCGCCCCATTTAGCATGTTTCTGTTTTGCAACAATATCTCTGCCTATATCCCAATATAAATCAAGCATCTCATAATTCACTTTCACAGAAGCTTTTATCTGACTATGCTTTATCTTGCTCTTTATAGTTTCTATCCATGCTTTGTATTCATCATTCACAACAAAGCCGACCTCTCTATCTGCCACTTATATTCCTCCAATGATATAATTTCTTCTGCCTGTTGTTTAATACCGTCAAATTGCTCAAATAACGATTTTCATTGTGGTTTCCTCCAATATATTTAGTTATTCCTCCAAATTCATCATATCCAACTGTCATTACAAATTCTTTAAAATGCTGAAAAAGAGACACTTCCTTATGTGAAGTGTCTCTTGGCGCATCTTTTTTGTTTCACAGATAGTTCATGATTTTACACCCTGATTTTTAAGGTGTGTTTCAGCTTAAGCTGTTAGGATGTCAGCAGGAAAATAAGCGGAGGTGGTAAAAAAGAAGGGCAGTTATCCTGTTTTACTTTTGGCAGCCGGTATCCTTTGCACAGGATTGTTAATACACACATATCCCCCGGGCTGGGGCGGCGTAGTTCGGGCAGCAGTCAGGGAGCAGGCGGAGAGGAGAAGGAGGCAGAGGGAACAGTCCGTGGAACAGGAACGGCCAATGACGGATTGCAGCTGCTGGCATTTTACGGGGATGGCTCCTTCCAGGTCTATACATATGAAAGCCAGTGATACGCTGGCAGGAGAGCAGTGGGCTTTGTCCAATGACGGGACATTTCAGATGGAGGATGAGCAAAACCGCTTTCCTGTATTTGACCGGCCTTTTACCCAGCCGTCCGCCCCGGGACATTGGCAGAGACCACAACAGGGAATGTCCGGGAGCGCTCCTTGGGGAACGTCCGGGAACATGCCTTCGGGAACACCCCAGAACACGTTCCCGGGAGTTAGGGGGATCACACCCGGTAAAAATGGATCCTGCCGGGACGCTGGGTCAGGCATTTGCAGGATATCCCGGTCACGGAATCATATCCGCGGCAAGTGCGGATGCCGAGGCGGGAGCAGTGGCAGGGATCGATATAAACGTGGAGGAAGCCTGGGATTTATACGGGAAGGGAACCGGGAGGTGGTGATCGCGCTCATCGATACCGGGGTGGACATATCCCATCAGGAGTTAAGCGGTTCCATATGGATCAATGAAGATGAAATATCAGGCAATGGTATAGAGATACGACATCCCTGATCCGGGCCATTCAGTATGCACAGGACAACGGAGCATCTATCTGCAATCTAAGCCTGTCTACCACATCCTACGACCAGGCGCTGTATCAGACCATGGCACGATCCGGCCTGCTGTTTGTGGTATCGGCAGGGAATGGGGATGAACAGACAGGAACAGGGATGGATCTAGAGGTATCCCCCTGTTACCCGGCATCCTTTGATCTTCCCAATGTGATCTCTGTGGCTAATTTAAGCTATGACGGAACACTGTGCGGCAGATCCAATTACGGTTCGGATTCCGTGGATCTGGCGGCTCCGGGTACATACATACTCAGCACCACGGCAGATCAGGGATACAGTTATATGACCGGCACTTCCATGGCCGCGCCAATGGTCTCCGCGGCAGCCGCCTTGGTGTATTCCTATGGTGAGAATATTTCTGGCCCTTAGTCAGAGTTATTAAAGCGGCCCTGAAAAGGAGGATTCATGGATAGAAAAAAATTCATCAAGGTACTTTGCATTGATTTCCTCATTGCCCTGGTCTGTGTGTGGGGATTCCTTTTATATTTCTATATACTGCCCCGTAAGGACAAGGACGCAGGCACGGTGATCCTCGATACCCGGGAGATGGAAGGAGAAGGATTTGAGCTCCCGCAGCAGGGCCGTGAAGGCACAGGACCAAAGAACCAGGAACGAAGATCCCCGGAACAAACAAATACAAAGCGCCGGGGCGGACCCGGAAACGGCAATTCCAATACCAGGTCAATTGCCTCGGACCGGGATGCAGAACAGCCGGAAACGGCTGAAAAGGAAGAAACAGAACTTTATACCATCAGCGATGGGACCATGCAGGTGTGGGTTAAGAAGACCCGTCTGGGAACAGGGAACAATGCCATTACCTATTATACGGCGGATTTGTATCTGACATCCATCCGGCAGCTAAGGACGGCCTTTGCCCTTGGAAGTTATGGCAAGAATATGAGGGAATCCACTCTTGAGATGGCTGAGGATCACCAGGCACTTCTGGCAGTATCCGGGGATTCCTATGGAAACAGTGAAAGCGGGATCGTTGTCAGAAACGGAATCTTGTACCGCTCTGAAGTGGGCGATGCGGAGATCTGTGTCCTTTTTTATGACGGGACCATGGCAGTTTATGAACCGGAAGAATTCAACCGGTTGGGAATCCTTGAAAGAGATGTATGGCAGGTCTGGAATTTTGGCCCCTCTCTGCTTGAGGATGGGGAGATAAAGGAGGCATTCCGGACCACCGCCTATCTGAATAAGGAGAATCCCAGATGCGGAATTGGGTATGTGGCACCGGGCCACTACAAATTTGTGGTGGTGGACGGAAGAAATACAGGTTATTCCAAAGGGGCGTCAATGACGGAGTTTGCCAGGATCATGAAGGATGAGGGCTGCGTGCTGGCCTATAACCTGGATGGAGGAAAATCCTCATCCATGGTCTGGGATGGGCAGTATGTAAACCGTCCGGCCGGCGGGGGACGGGATATCAGTGACATAATTTATATTGGAAAGGCGGGATCAGATGAATAAGAAAATAGATCGGATACTTCCACACATTACGATCATCATGTCCCTGTGGGTGGGCACACTGTGGGTACTGGACCAGTTAAATCCTCTCATGGGATTTATGGATTGTTTTGTCTCAAATACGGTGCAGATCGTATTCTGCTTCTTGGTACTGATTCATGGGATTCTCCGGGTTTGGCAGCAGTGTGGTGAAAAGGGGACGGTCCTGATAGGGCTTCCCGCCCCCAAACGGGCAGAGGAGACGGATGGGGAAGGGAAGGGATCAGATTGAGGGCAGCACAGGAAAACAGAGAGCCGGGGATATGTAATTATGTCGTAATACCGGCATTTGAACCTGATTTCAGGCTGCTGTCCCTGGTAAAGGGACTGTCAGGGTATCCTGGGATTGGGATCATTGTTGTAAATGACGGCAGCGAAAAAGGATTGTGCACACTCTTTGGGCGGACAGCAGAATATGCCACGGTGCTGTTCCATAGAACGAACAGAGGAAAGGGGAGGGCTGTCAAGACAGCGCTGGACTACATAAGAAAGAACAGAAAAGAGGCAAAAACGATCGTTATCGCCGATGCAGACGGACAGCACAAGGCGGAGGATATCCTGCGGGTCCTGCATGCAGCCCAGGGGTATGAACACCGGATGGTTCTGGGAGTCCGAAGCTTTTCAGGGGAAGTCCCCTTCAGGAGCAAATTTGGAAATGCAATTACGTGTGCTATATTTTACTGTGTAACAGGTACGTTTCTCAGTGATACCCAGACTGGCCTTCGGGCATTCCATGTCCGGCTGATCCCCCTGCTGCTTCGCATCAGGGGAGAGCGGTATGAATTTGAGATGAACACGCTGATGCAGCTGTCAAAGAGAAGGATCAAATTTGAGGAGGTGGGAATAGAGACCGTGTACTTGGATCAGAATGAGTCATCCCATTTTCGGGTGATAAGGGACTCCGTACGGATCTATTGGAATATTATAAAATTCGCATGTTCTTCCATGGCTTCCTTTGCCGTGGATTATGGACTTTTCCTTTTGTTTTGTGCAGGATTGTCACGGGTTGGAGCAGAGATGGTCGCAGCCGTGGCGGTCAGCAACGCGGCTGCCCGGGTCATCAGCGCCTGCTGCAATTTTTGCTGGAATCGAAAATATGTATTTCATCACAAGGGCAGCAGCCTAAAAGCAGGGCTGCAGTATTTTAGTTTGGCCCTGGCAGTTCTCTGTATCAATACGGCTTTATTATCATGGCTGGTGGTATATGGGCGGATGGGGAAGGCAAGGGCAAAGCTGTGTGCGGAATTATCCTT
This sequence comes from Enterocloster citroniae, assembly GCF_040545455.1. NCBI lineage: Bacteria > Bacillati > Bacillota > Clostridia > Lachnospirales > Lachnospiraceae > Enterocloster > Enterocloster citroniae. The sequence continues at coordinate 59,138 of NZ_JBEPLZ010000023.1, forward strand.
ATTTGCCCTCAGCTTTATCATACAGCGGTTTATGATTTTTGGGAAAAAGGAGATTAGGCAGGCACAGTAAAGGAGGCGCGTCAGCTGGTTCCGGCGATACCGGTCCATTGGCGCTTTTTCTTTGTGCTTTTTCGGTATTTTTCTGTTGTTGTCTATGATCTTGATTCATGCTATAATCATTTTAATGCAAAACTCTGTCCATATATGCATTAGAATACGAATAAAAATTCGGAGGCGGGAGAGCCATGAAAAACTTTAAGGTAGCAAATAAGTTATTTATCTCGTATGCGGTCATCATAACCATGCTGATCGCGGGATGTGTGGTTAGTATTGTGGATCTGGTGAAGCTGGGGGGACAGATCCAGACATTTTACAATGGTCCCTTTACGGTTAACAGCAGCGCCAATATTGTGAATGCAAATTTTGAAGGAATGCAGAAATCCGTTTACAGATCCATATCCAATACAAACCCTGAGATCATACACGAGGCAATGGAAAACGCAGAGGACGCGGCCCGGGCCATCCAGGAGCAGCTTCCGGTCATCGAACAGCACTTTATGGGTGATAAGGAGATCATTGCACGGCTGGATGCGGCTCTCACAAAACTGACGCCCATGCGTGAGAAGGTGTTGGACCTGGCAAGCCGGAATAAGAAAGCGGAAGCGGCTGATTACATGGAAAAGAACAATATCCTTGTGATCAGGGAAGCACAGACAGAGCTGAACCACCTGATAGAGAATGGGAACACAAAGGGGGAAGTCCTGGTTGCGGGATTGAGGGAGCGGCAGATCAATGCAGTGACATCAATGGCCGTGCTGGGAATTGCAGGTATAATCATCAGCGCCGGGTTTGGATTCTGTATTGCGCGGGGCATTACACAGCCGGTCAGGGAACTGGAGCAGGCGGCCCGCAGCCTGTCCGAAGGGAATTTTTCCGCCATACGGATTACATACCGGTCAAAGGATGAACTGGGAAATCTTGCGGATGATATGCGCAGCATGGTTGCCACGCTGTCTTCGGTCATTCAGGATGAAACATATCTTTTGTCTGAAATGTCCAAAGGAAATTTAAAGGTGCGCAGCAATCAGAAAGAGCGCTATTTGGGGGACCTGAATCAGATGCTGGTCTCCGTGGAAAAGATCAACAGCAGGTTAAGCAGTACCCTGCTTCAGATCAACCAGTCGGCCAGAGAGGTGGCGGCTGGATCCGAACAGGTTTCCCAGGGGGCCCAGACCCTGGCCCAGGGGGCAACGGAGCAGGCTGCATCGGTGGAGGAGCTTTCCGGCACCATCAGAAACATATCGGATCAGGTGGTCAGAAACACGGAAAATGCAAAGAACTCCAGTGAACGATCCGGTATGGTCCGGTCAAAGGTATTGGAGAGCAGCGTCTGTATGGAGGAGCTTCTGGGCGCAATGTCAGAGATCAGTAAAGGTTCCGGTGAGATCAGAACAATTATGAGGACGATTGAGGACATTGCATTCCATACCAACATTCTTGCCCTGAACGCATCTGTGGAAGCAGCGCGGGCGGGGGAAATGGGGAAAGGCTTTGCAGTGGTGGCAAAAGAGGTGCGCAGCCTGGCGGATAAATCCGCATCTGCTTCCAAGAGCACGGCTGCATTGATCGAAAGCTCCCTTCAGACCATTCAAGATGGAAAGAAGATCGCAAATAAGACAGCGGTTTCCCTGACTGAAGTAGTCCGGGGAGTTGAGGGCGTGACGGATTCCCTTAATGATATTGCGGAAGCTTCCACGGATCAGTCGGATGCGATCCTCCGGCTTTCCGAATCGGTCAATATAATATCCGGGGTGGTGCAGACCAATTCCGCCACAGCGCAGGAGAGCGCTGCGGCCAGCGAGGAACTGTCCTCCCAGGCACAGTTTCTAAGGGGATTAGTTGATTACTTTAAGCTGGAAGAAGGCGCATAGACCTGCAGAAAAGAAGACATCTTTGGTGAACGGTATCTTTGATAACGTCCAGAGATGTTTTTCTTTTTATTGCATTTTTTGTATGATATAATAAAAGCCACAAAAAAGATAAAGGGGAGAAAATCTTTGACAGACAGCGAGAACATGATCTATAATCTGGTCTGCGATTATTATGAGACTAGGATATTAATGGGGGCGTGCCGGTACGGTGAGCTGCTGCCCTCCATTTCCAAAATAGGAGAAAGTTTTCAGATGGCTCCCCGGACAGTGCGGGCCGCATTTTCGCGTTTGGAGGAGAAGGGATATATCAGGATCGAGTCCCGAAAAGCGGCAAAGGTCATATACCAGGTAAATGACGAGCGTATTAATGAAAACGCTGCTCTGTATTTCGTGCCAAGACGGGAGGGAATGGTGGATTTTTGCCATTCCGGCAGATTGCTCATTGAACCGATCTGGGAATACGCCCAGGGCAGCCTTGATCAGGAGACATGGGGGAGGCTAAAGCAAAAACTGGCCCAGGCGGCAAACGTGGATCTGTCTGTCTCCACCCGTCTGCATATCTACGCCTTTGCCGCATTGCAGAACAAACTGATCCTTAATTTTTATTGGGAACTTCTCCGGTATATCCGCTTTCCCTATCTGTCCGGTTATGATGCGCATCGGGAAAGGGACAGGGAGTTACTGACCCATGGGGAAGAGAATGACACCGTGTTTATGAGGGCGGCCTTTGAAGAGGATTTCGGCCGCGGCTTAAAGCGCCTGCTGGCTTTCTGTTCCCAGGCGGAGGAGAGATACGGCTTAAAGGGCAGGGAGCAGATTCCTTTCCGGTGGAGTGTATACCGGCAGAGGCCGCAGCTTTGCTATACCTTGGTGTCCCGAATCATTTTTGAGATCATAAAAGGAACCTATCCAATTGGAAGCTTCCTGCCGTCCCTGCCCACCATGTCAGAACAATTGGATGTATCATACCGGACCTTACGCAGGGCCGTCAGTATCCTCAACAGCCTTGGGATCATCCACTCCTACCAGGGAAAGGGGTCCCGGGTCTTAATGACCATAGGGTCAATTGATTTTCAACGGCCGGAGATAAGGGAGGGATTCCGTCTCTACCGGGACAGCCTGCAGTTCATGGCATTGACTGTGCGCCCGGTATTCCTTTACACATTGGAGCATGTGGAACCGGAGGAACGCCAGCGCCTGGCAGAGAAATTTGCGGATATAGTTAACAGGCACAAGTGCCAGTACTGCTTTAAACTGGCAATTGATTTTATCCGCAGCCAGTGTCCGCTGGCCACGGTAAGGGAATGCTACGTCAGGCTGGAGGAGTTTTTGGTGTGGGGATATCCCTTTGTATTATACCGGGCCGGTGAACAGCGTCTGCAGGAGGAATATGCTCAGATGACCTGGGCGGCGGCTGAGTACCTGAAAAAAGGGCAGTGGGAAAAGTTTGCGGATCATTGGAAAGAACTGATGGAACGCGAGTATGAGAAGGCCGGGGTCATGCTTTTTTAGCAGTGATACATAGCCAATGGCGTTTTTCTTCATATTCATAGGAGACATCCGCAAAACCAGCCTTTTCCAGACGGTCTTTTAGATCCTCCCCGCTGTAAATGGTCATGCCCTGAATCAGCTTGGACCATCTGTCGTTTTCGGGATCTGATTCTTCATTGCAGATCAGGAAAATGCCGCCGGTGCGCAGGGTGTGGCAGACCTGCCTGAAGCAGGAATCCAGTTCCGGCCAGAAATAGACAGTCTCAAAGGCAGTGATCAGATCAAAGGAATTGCCTTCAAAGGGCAGGGCAGAGGCATCTCCCTGGATGATCCGGCAGCGGCCGGCCCGAACAGCCGCGTTATTGGTTTGCCTGGATTTTTCCACACTTACGGAGGAGTAGTCCATGCCCACGGCATTGATTTGAGGTGCGGCCAAGAGCATGGCAGCCAGATTGGCCCCGCCTCCGCAGCCAATATCCAGTATATCCATTCCGTCTCTCAGGGCGAGATGGGAAAGCCCCCAGCCAGCCAGGCCGGCATGCCCCTTATTCATCATGGTCACCATCAGTTTTCCCACAGCCCCCTGGGGTTTGCATGTGTTTTGAAAAAACTTATTCATTATCTTATCCTCCATTCTGCCGCCCTTTTGGCGGTATGCACCATATAAGAAGTTCCTTGACCGAATGGTAGACCAGGGCCAGGAACAGACCGTGTTTGTCCCCAAGCCGGGTGTAGATAGAACCGGTGCTTGTCCGGGCCCGCCTGTCAATGGAGCGCAGGGATACCCCCCTGATACAGATCTTGGCACAGCCATCTATGTGAGAGTCTACATCACCTTCTGGATGATCCAAAACATTGTTATGAAACACTGGTTTGAATTTAACATGAATGTCCCCCTTTCTTCAAGCGCCCAGTTGATAAAATAGTTCGTTAACCATCTAATGAGAAAATATCTCCATATCAGATTCTTTTACGTAATCAATGTCCTGTCTGTTAATACTACCCAAAACACATATTGTTAATCAAAAATTTATAGACATAATGCTTGCAAAGATAAGATATGGATGTTATAATCCAGTTAATTAGTCCAGTGGACTAACTAAATCCTATTAATGCAGATCAAGAGGAATATACCATATGATTAACCAACAAGTGATAAAAGCCGTTAACAAAAAAAAGATATATATGCTGATCTCAGAGAACCCGGGGATTTCCAGAGTGAATCTGGCTGCCAGAACCGAGCTGAGCAAGACTACGGTTTCAGCCCTTGTGGATGAGCTGATCCAGGAAGGCCGTATTGTGGATGAGGGTGCGGTGGAGAGCAAGCGCCAGGGGCGCAGGCCCAACAGCCTGGCGGTAAATGACAGGAGGGATTGTGTCATTGTTCTCAACTGGAGAAAGCGCACCATCCAGGTTTCGTTGGTTTCCGCCGGATTCGAGGTTGAGATACTGGAGGAGACGGCTCCGGCAGAGGGGGAGGACCCGGCGGTCCGGATTTGGTCCATTACCAAGGATTTTATGGACAGGCACTGCGGGGAACGGCATGTGCTGGGGATTTGTCTCGTGATCCCGGGTATTATTGACAGTGAAAAAAAACGGATTATTTCCATGGTCCTGTCCCTGGGCGTGGACGACCAGGTGGTGACCGGCCTGAGGGAACAGGTAAAGGATCTTCCCCTGGCCATATTCAACGATACGGCCTGCCTGGCCTATGCGGAGAACGCCTTTGGCAATGTGGATATTAAGAACTATGTGTACCTGAACATCAATGAAGGCGTGGGTGCCAGTCTGATCCAGAATGGGAATATCCTGAGAGGGGCCACCGGTATGGGGACTCAGTTCGGACATTTTTCCATTGACCGGGACGGCGAGCCATGCAGCTGCGGCAACCGGGGATGTCTGGAGAACCGGATCGGAGAGATCGTGCTGGCAAAACGTGCCGTGGAATGCAATGCCCTGGAGGAATTTGAGGGAACGGAGCAGATCCTGTTCTGCCATGTGGGGCAGCTGGCACAGCAGGGAAAACCGGGGGCGCTTCGCCTGATCCGCGCGCTGGCGGATGATCTGAGTTTTGGCCTGGGCAATCTCATCACCATGTTCCACCCGGATACCATTATCATCGGAGGAATGGGGCGCAAGCTTGGGGATCTGTATCTGGAACGGGTTTTGGAACGGGTGAAGACCGTGGGGTTCCGTCAGTTTGTAGAGGACGTTGATATCCGTTTTACCACACTGAGGGAGGATGCGGTATTCCGGGGGGCGGCCAAGTATTTTATGGACACCCACTATGATTTTATGGAAGATATGAAGGGAAAATTATTTTTGTATTAAGGAGGATATGGTATGAAGCGGACCATAGGAGTTAATTCCAACTGCTACCACGGTTACAGCGTGGAGGATGCCCTGGAAGGCATTGCTGCGGCAGGATTTCATTACGTGGAGCTGACCGCCACCAAGGGGTGGACCGAGCATGTGTTCCCAAGCCAGACATTTGAGTATCTGGACGGTATCAGGGAAAAGATGAAGGAACTTAAGCTGGTGCCCTTTGCCATGAGCGGACACTGCAACCTGATGGACCGGGAACGTCTGGAGGATTTTATAAGGAATATCAGGCTGGCTGCATTTTTCGGCTGTGACTATATTGTCTCCTCCGTGGGGGAGGCACACCTGGAGGACAGGGAAAAGGCAACCCTTGAGCTGGTGGCAAAGCATATCAGGATGCTGCTCCCATACCTGGAGGAATGCGGCCTTACCCTAGTTTTAGAGACCCATGGGGAACATGCCACAGGGACCATATTAAAGGAGATAACGGACCGCATCGGTTCGCCACTGGTGGGGATCAACTATGACACGGCCAATGTGATCTATTATGGAGAGGTGAAGCCCGAGGAGGATATTGACACCTGCATGGCAGATGTGAAATTCATCCATTTAAAGGATAAAGCCGGGGAGATAAGGGAATGGAATTTTCCCGCTCTGGGAAAAGGAAATGTGGACTTTTCACAGATCTTCCAAAAGCTTTCCCTGGCGGGGAACGGCTGCCCCTTCAGCATTGAGATTGAATTTACGCCTGAGGGCGCGGGAAGTCTGGAAGCGGTAAACCAGGCTGTCATGGAATCAGCCGCCTACTTAAAATGCCAGGGATTTGAACTGTAACAGGGAGATCGTTACATCCTGACGTTTCCAGGGGCCGATGGGATCATGGAGCCTGTCAGGTGTATCAGATAGAATATGAAGGAGGATCATTCATGAGAAAGATGAAAAAAGTAACAGCGCTTCTGATGGCCGGTGCCATGGTGGCATCCATGGCCGCATGCGGGGCAAAGCAGGAGCCGGCGGCAGCCACAACAGCCGCACAGAGCCAGGAGAGCAAGGAGGAGACCACTGAGGCAGCCAAGTCCGGGGATACCGCCCCGGAGGAGACCACAGGAGAGGCAAAAGCAGCCAAGGACAGCTACACATTCGGCTACATTGCTTACGACAATACGGATATCTGGAACGAGTATTCTTCCAAAGCATTTGAGTACGCTGCTTCACAGGCGGATGTGGAGGTAAAAACCATTGTCCTGGATTCCAAGAACAGTCTGGAGGAATCCATCACAGCCATGGAATCCCTGATCCAGCAGGAGGTGGACGGCATTTCCATATTCCCTATCTCCACAGAGCAGGGAGCACAGCTTGTAAAGATGGCCAACGAGGCCAATATCCCGGTTACCATTGAAAACTTTGCAATGGATATTGATGATCCCGGGGATTACATAGCTTCCGTGGCCTGCGAATATGACCAGATCGGTTATGCGGCCATGAAGTATATTGCTGAGACAAAACCAGGGGCAAAGGTATTTTTCTGCGCGGGCCAGGAAGGCGCGGGCGTATATGAGAAGTACCAGGAAGGCGTGGACCGCGCGCTGGCGGATCTGGGCGACCAGGTGGAAGTGGTTGCAACCCTTCACGGCGACTGGCTGACAGACAAGGCGTACAATGTAACCACGGACTTTATTTCCACAGGACAGGAGTTTGATTACATTTTCGCAAACAACGGCATGATGGCCCAGGGCTGCTATCAGGCATTAAAGGATGCGGATATGGCGGACATCCCCATTGTCTCCACAGGCGGTTCACCGGACGACTACAAGATGCTTCAAGACGGCGTGGAGGCTGCTAATATGACAGCCCCCGTATCCATCCAGGGCGTTCAGACCTTTAAGAACCTGTATGATGCCGTGGTAGAGGGCAAGACACCTGAGAAATTTGTTTCCCTTCCCATCGTGCCTGTATCTGCGGACAAGCTGGACGAGTTCATTGCATGGGATGACTATGCAGCTGCTTACGACTATGTATACGGCAAGTAAAGGATCGATCAGGACCAAGTAAGAAATTTATGAAGCTGCCTCATGGCGTGTTTGAGAAATCATTGCACCTTCAGGCAGCTTTATTGAGAGTTACAGGAGGTGATACGAATGAATGTTGATTATAGGGAGAAACCGATCCTTGAAATGCAGGATATTGTCAAGGAGTTTTCAGGCGTATATGCGCTGTCCGGTATCACTTTTGATCTGTACCGATCAGAGATCCACTGCCTGGTGGGGGAGAACGGGGCCGGAAAGTCCACATTGATGAAGGTGCTCAGCGGCGCCTACACTCCCAGCGGCGGAAAGATCTGTATTGACGGAAAGGATTACAGGACCCTGACACCCACCCTGTCCAAGGAGCTGGGGGTCAATATTGTATATCAGGAAAATGATCTGGTTCCCAGTATGAATGTGGTGGAAAATATTTATGTGGGAAATGAAGTGGCGGACCGGTTCGGCCTGGTGAATTTTAAGGCCATGCTGGAGGAGACAAGGCGTCAGATGGAGGACCTGAAGATCCACATCGACCCGTTGACAAAGATCGAGGACCTGTCCGTGTCCGACCAGCAGTTTGTGAAGATATTAAAGGCTCTTTCCATTGAGCCAAGGGTACTGATCATGGATGAACCCACGTCCATGTTTAATGTGGAAGACGCGGCCAAGGTCCTGCAGCTGGCACAGACCATAGCGGCCAAGGGGATCGGAATTATATATATTTCTCATTATCTTGAAGAAATTCGGCAGATCGCGGACCGTATCACGGTTATCCGCGATGGGGCTGTTGTAAATACATATGAAAATACAAACAGGGACATTGAGCTCTCCGTCATTACCCGGGACATGGTGGGCCGTCCCGTGGACACTTTTTACCAGAAAGAAAGGCATGAGATCGGGGAAGTGATGCTGGAGGTCAGGGACCTGCAGCTGAAAAAGGAGGGGCCTAAGGTCAGCTTTGCGGTGAGAAAAGGGGAGATCCTTGGATTTGCCGGCATGGTGGGAGCAGGAAGGACAGAGATCGTAAGGGCTCTCACCGGTGCGGACCCCAAATACGGGGGAGATGTTTTGATCAACGGCAAAAAAGTAGTGATCCGCAATCCCAGGGAAAGCATTGAACATGGGTTTGCCCACATTACCGAGGACCGGCAGGGATTGGGCCTGATGCTCCATATCAGTGTGCTGGAAAATGCCACCATTGTGGGACTGGGGAAACAGATCAAGGGCTTTTTGGTGGATATAAAAAAGCATCCGCGCCTCATTGAACCCCTGGTACAGAAACTGAGGATAAAAACCCCCAGTGTGTGGACAGAGGCGGTTTACCTGTCAGGCGGAAACCAGCAAAAGGTGGTTTTGGCAAAATGGCTGTTTGCGCAGCAGGAGATCTATATATTCGATGAACCCACAAGGGGGATCGATGTGAATGCCAAGGCGGAATTTTATAAGCAGATGTCTGAGCTGACCAAACAGGGAAAATGCATTATCATGATCAGCTCGGATATGCCGGAGCTGATCTCCATGAGCGACAGGGTGCTTGTGATCCGAAACGGTGCAGTGGACAGTGAGCTTACCGGAAAACAGATCACGGAGCAGGAGATTATTAAACGAGCGTTAGGGGTGAAAAAAGATGAACAATAGGAAAAAACTGTTAAAAGACCAAAGAATTCTGCTGGCATTTGTAATTGTGGCCATCATTGCGGTGGTGTCCATGATCAATCCGAAATTCATCGCAGTCAAAAACCTCATAACCATTTTTCAGCAGATTTCCGTGATCGGTATCCTGACAATGGCTATGAGTATGCTGCTGATCAGCGGAGGCATTGACCTGTCGGTGGGGAATATCATGGTTTTGTCAGGGGTTGTCATGGCACAGATCATCAACACAAGCAGGAATATCCCTCTGGCTGTTGCGGCCGGGATCGGGGCAGCGGTCGCCTGCGGAGTGCTCAACGGGTTTGTGATCGCGAAAAGCAAGTGCATCCCCCTGATCATTACCCTGGGGACCAGCCAGGTGTTTTACGGGCTGGCGCTGACCATATCGGGAGGCAGGATCATGAGCTTTGGGGGTGCATTTAATGCCATTGGAAAGACAAAGCTGTTTGATGTATTTCCGGTAATGCTGTTTGTGCTGGCCGCAATGGTCATGCTGTCATATTTCCTCATGAACAAGACCAAGTTTGGAAGACGCATCGTGGCCATTGGCGGCAATGAGAAAAATGCCTTTTTGTCTGGTATCAATGTTACCAGGTATAAGATCATTATCTATGCCATTGCGGGCTTTTTCTGCGCCATAGCAGCGGTGATCTTTTCAGCCAGGATCGACTCCATCACCGCCAATGCTGGAACCGGATATGAAACCAGCGCATTGACCGCGGCCATCATTGGCGGAGTTACATTTGACGGAGGCAAGGGGACTGTCTCAGGAGCGTTTCTGGGCTGCGTGCTCATGGGCGTTATCAGCAATGCCATGAACATTCTCCAGGTGGAGACCTATATCCAGACCATTATCACCGGAGCCATCATTGTCTGCGCGGTGGTGCTGAGCAATATAAATAATATTAAGAAGAAATAGGAGGTAGGGCAGTGGTAAGAATAGCAATCTTAGGAGCCGGTTTTATGGGAGGAACCCATGGAACCGCCTACCAGAATATCAGTAATGCTGAGATAGCGGCTGTGTGTGATCAGAACGAGACATTGGGAAGAGCGTTTGCGGAAAAGTATCACTGCAGGTACTACAGCAGTTTTCACCAGATGTTAGAGGAATGTCAGTTTGATGTGGCGGATATATGCCTTCCCACATTTCTTCACGAGGAGTATGTGCTTATGGGCGCCAGGCACAGGAAGCACATATTCTGTGAAAAACCGGTGGCCCTTGAGGTCAGCTCCCTGGAGCGTATGATGAAGGCGGTAAAGGAGGCCGGGGTCCTGATGATGGTTGGCCAGGTGCTGCGGTTCTGGCCGGAATATGTGAATGCCAAGGAAATGTATGAGAAAGGAAGTTTGGGTGAACTGAACTATGTGTTTGCAGCCCGCATGTCGGAGCACCCCGCCTGGAGCCAGTGGTACAGGAAACCCCAGAACAGCGGAGGCGGGCTTTTGGACCTTCATCTCCATGATGTGGACTACCTGTGCTGGCTTCTTGGAAGGGTCAAGAGTGTGTACGCGTCCGGAAAGCAGAACAAAGACGGATGCTGGAACTACGTAAGCAGCATGCTGACATTTGAATCAGGCATCTCCGCCTCCGTCCAGGGAGTGATCGAGATGGAAAAGGGATATCCCTTCACTATGGAGCTGCGGCTGGTGGGAAGCCAAAAGACCTATGAGTACGCCATGAAGGCAGGGCATAACCTGGAGGATGTGGCATCCTCCAAACGGGAGACGCGGATTTACGAAAACGGCGCCATAACTACCCTTCCCGTCAACCTCAGGGACGCCTATGAGATTGAGCTGGAACACTTTGTGGACTGCATTGAGCGCAGGTGCGAATCAGGCATCATCACAGTGGAACAGGTGCGGGAGGTGCTGTGCACCATGGAAGCCATCAAGACCTCCCTGGAAACAGGGGAAAAGGCAGAGGTGGATTATGACAGGCAGGCTTCGGTGTAGTCGGGGAATTTCCCGGACTATATTCCGAGAGTGCATTTCATATAATAGGAGGGAAGAATGAAAACCGGAGTCAGTATGTTTTCTTTTACAGAGGATGCGGATCTAAGGCATCTGTTTCCACTGGTCAAACAGGCGGGATATGATGGAGTGGAACCTGTCCTCAGCGAGAATGGATATTTAAACCAGAACACATCGGAGCGGGAAATACTGGAGATTAAAAAAATGGCACAGGACACAGGGCTGGAGATACCCAGCGTGGGGGTATGGTCCCTGTGGGAGAACAACCTTGTGTCCAACGACCCGTCCATCCGGCAAAAGGCAGAGGATATTATAAAAAAACAGATTGAATGCGCTGCCCTCATGGGAGCGGATACCATCCTTGTGGTACCCGGTTATGTGGGCTGCGACTTTGCCTCCAAACCGGAGCGGATCCGCTATGACGTGGCCTATGAGCGCTGCGTCAAAGCCTTTAGGTCCCTGGCTCCCCTGGCTGAACGCGCCGGGGTATCCATTGGGATTGAGAATGTGTGGAACCGTTTCCTCCTCTCCCCCCTGGAGATGAAGAGACTGGTGCAGGATGTGGGTTCTCCCGCCATGGGAGTCTACTTTGACGTGGGCAATATCATGTATGTGGGCTACCCCGAGGACTGGATCGGGATCCTGGGAAGCCTGATCAGGAAGATCCATTTATCCGATTACCGCACCGGCCAGGCAGGCCTGGGAGCCTTTACCGACCTCTTTGCAGGGGACGTGGACTTTGTAAAGGTGACAGAGGCTCTGAGGGCAGTGGGCTACAATGATTACCTGACCCTGGAAATGCTCCCTAACTACAAGCAGTTTCCTGAGGTCTCCATTGTCTCCAATAAGGTGGCGGTGGACCGGATATGCGGGATGATGGGGTGAGGAAGGATGAAGGGGGCAAGGAAGAATGAAGGGGCAAGGAAAGATGAAGGGTCCGGCTGTTAGTTTTCCTGGCTCAAAACAAAACGTTTCATATATTCCGATGGCAGCATCCCGGTATTTTTGAGGAATACCTTGGTAAAGTACCGGGTGCTGAAATACCCCACCCGCTCAGCCGTTTCCCGGACACTGGATGTCTGCCCGCCGGACATAAGTTCCCGGGCTTTTTTCATCCTGACACCGGTGAGATGGTCAATGAAATTTTCCCCTGTTTTCAGCTTGTAGATGCGGCTGAGATAATTGGGGGAGATATCGATCATGTCCGCAATGGTGTTAATGCCGATCTGGTCCATATAGTGTTCATCCACATAGGCATTGATCCTGTCCACCAGGTCCACGGTCTGACGGCCGGAGATCATCTGCTTTAAAAGCTCTGTGAGCTGGCTGTAGGAGCGGATATGGACATTTTCGCCGGATTCAAGGGATAGGATGCGGTTCAGGGAAGGATCACACAGGGACAGGATCCTGTCCTGATGGGAAAACTGGTCCAGCTGCGGGATCAGTTTCTGAAATTCCATGCTGTCCCCTGCCCGGTGGGCCAGCAGAAGCTTTTCCAAAAGGCCGGAAAAGGGCAGCAGCTCCTTGCGGGCGGCGCGCTCCCTATCAGAGATCAGAGACCCCAGGCAGACGCAGTATCGCAGGCTTTCCTCCTTTTGGATGGACTCGATCTGTCCGAACAGTGAGGAAAGCCCGTCAGCGGACGCATAGAACCCGGTTGCAATACACCCGCAGGTCTCGTTAAAGTATTTCAGATCCGGTATAAACTCGTCCGCTGTAATGGAGGCGCTGGCAAGGAAGCACAGCTCACCGGTAGACAAAAACGAGATGGTGGACAGCGCCCTGCGGCGTTTACAGATGCGGGATAGAACAGTGCTCAGAGCATCCAGGTCCCTTCGGAAGGTCTCCTGTTCATAGTGGTCAAAATAAAAGAGCAGCACAGTGTAGGGAGGCAGGACAAACCTGGGGGCCTGCAAAAAGCCGATGGTGGTGTAAAGGTCAAGGATTTTTTCAAACTCCAGTTCATAGTCCTTTTTCAGCAGCGCCTCCCGCTCCCGGCAGATGGCCAGTGCCTTTTCCATGGTGGCCTGCACCTCGTCCAGGCTGGCCGGCTTTAGCAGATAATCCAGGGCGCCCAGCTTTAACGCCTCCTTGGCATAGGCAAATTCAGCGTATCCGGTGAGCATGACAACCGGTATCCTTTTGGCGCTGAACTTTGAAAATGCCTGCAGCCCGGTGAGCCTGGGCATGTGGATGTCCAGGAAGATCAGGTCAGGGGTTTCCTGTTCCAGCATTTCCAGCAGTTTTTCACCGTCCGATGCCTCCAGAAACTGATGGGCGTCAGGATAAAGCTCCTCTATCATATTTTTAAGTCCCAGCCGGGTGAGACGTTCGTCATCAGCCAATATGATCTTCATGTTCCATATCCTCCTCCAAAGGTATTTTAATAATGACGGATGTGATCCCATCCTCCAGACCGATCTCAAATACCGCTTGGGGATGGATCATCCTGATCCGGTTTTCCACATTGCGGATCCCTACTTTTCCCTCTGCATAAACGGCGTCTACCTGAATGGGGACGCCGTTGTTGCGTTCCTCCAGGATCAATGCGCGGTCGCGGACAGAGGCCGTGATCCAGATGATAATGGAGATCCCCTCCGTATCCATGCCGTGCTTGATGGCGTTTTCCACCAGAGGCTGGATGAGAAGCCGGGGAATGGAGATCCCGGCAGCCTCCTCCTCCACCTGGCAGTGGAAGGTCAGGCGCTCGTCATAGCGCATTTTCAAAAGCTGGCAGTACTGGGTGCAGAATGCGAACTCCTCCTTTACCGTGGTCAGCTTGGCGTTGTTGCAGGTGTAGCGGAATATCCTGGTCAGCTGTATGATGCTGTCCTCCAGTTCCTTTTTCATTCCCAGACGGTTCATGGAAATAAAGCAGTTTAACGTATTATAAAGGAAATGGGGATTGATCTGGCTTTGCAGCGCCCGGTATTCCGCTTCCTGACGGCTGATCTCATACTTGTAGGAGCGGTCAATGTAGAGCTGCAGCTTTTGTATCATTTCGTTTAAGTTTTCAGCGATCAGGGAAAATTCCTCTGTGTTAAAGGAATCATTCTTAAGGAGCACCGTGTCGGGCACGGATGTGTTTAAGTCTCCCTTTGCAACCTCCTGCATCACCTCCAGGATGGAGTTAAGGGCCAGGGATGTCCGGCGGGAGTTGGAGCGGAAAATAAAGTACGCGGTGATGATGGATGCCAGGCTTAAGGCCGCGGCCAGGCTCCATATAATGGACACCTCTCTGGCTGTATCCCTGCGGGAGGAGACAAACACCAGCTGCCACGGCATTCCTGAGATCTCACTTTTATACAGGTCATAGGTATCGCTTCCGGTCCGGATCGTCTGACCGGCCAGGGGGAGTTCGCGGATCACATCCTCCTCCACCTTTCCCACCTGGTAGACCAGGTTTCCATCCTGGTTCACAATGACAAATCCCGAGTTCTCACTGAGCGTTACATTCTTAAAGATATCCTTTATGATCTTGTCCGAGGCATCGATCCGTATCACTCCCAGCTTCCGCTTGGTGTACACATTCCTCACCGTGTGCACGGCAGAGATAACAGCCCTGTCCGAGCCAAGGTAAACAGGGGAATCCGATACAATAAAGTCATAGGGCTGGTCGTGGTCCAGATTATTCTGGTACCAGGCCTCCGACTCATAGGCATACTCGGTATTGTCTATAAAGTCGCTGTTTTTTGTGGTGGTGACCATGATGTGGTTGTCCGGGTTTGCGGGCACAAAGGACACGGCAAGAATATCCTCCCTGGCGGTGATCAGGATGCGCTGCAGGGCGGTGATGTAGTTCTGCCGGTAGCGCTCAATGGTGTAATCCCGTGACCCGTCCCGGGTATAGTTCCCATTGTCAACGGCCGTGTAAAAATTCAGTATATCATCATAGATATAAGGGGTCAGGGTCAGTCGCTTTAAGTCATAGGCATAGGTGCTTAAATGGGTGGAGACGGAATAGAGCGAGGTGGAAAAGTATTTGTCATTGTCTTCATAGATCCGGTTCTGGAAATAGCAGGCCAGCACAGCGGATAAGATGACAATGGGCAGCACAATGCTTATAAGGAACAGGGCCAGCAGGCGGCTCTGGAAACTTTGTCTTTTTTTCAGGCGTATCACAACCAATCCTCCCAGGGTATGTCTTACATGTTTATTCTACACAGATCAGACCTGTTTAGCAATTCTTTTCAGCCCCAGGATAGAAATGAGCTTCAAAGTGTAGATTTGGGTACCTTATGAAAATGGACCCGGTGTGATAGACTTAAGCTACAAAGAAAGCCGGCTGAAAAACACAGTGTAAAAAGGAGAAGGAAATTTATGAAGAAATTAGCGTTAGCGGCCCTTGCGGGCCTGATGGCAGTCAATATGATAGGATGCTCCAAAGCTCCCGAGGAGCCGGTGCAGACCGCAGAGCAGACGTCAGCTGAGAAGGCGGGAGAGAAGGAAGATAGCCAGGGGGAGGCGGCGGCATCCACAGGCGTGACCATTGAATTTTTGTACAACTTAAACGGCGAGGCGGTCAGTGACGCCGTACAGGAGGTATGCAAGCAGTTTACCCAGGAAACAGGGATCGGCGTGGAGGCAGTGATGCCAGGCAGCAACTTTTCTGATATTATGAAAACCAGGATGGCATCCAACCAGCTCCCCGATGCATGGACGACCCATGGCTGGGCAGTGGCCAGATATGCGGAATACCTGGCGCCCTTAAATGATTTTTCCTTTGCCTCCCACATCTCACCCAGTATTCAGGAGCAGATCACGGACCAGGATGGAAACCTGTTTACCCTTCCCATTGACATGGACCTGACAGGGATCATCTATAACGTGAATGTGCTGAAGGAAGCTGGAGTGAATGTGGATGATATCAAGACATGGGCTGATTTTGAGACAGCCTGCGAGCAGATCAAGGAAGCGGGAAAAACACCCATCCAGCTGGGCGGAAAAGATAATTACACCATTGGAAACATGATGGATTTCGTAGCCCCGACCCTGATCACCAACCAGGACGAGGCCAACCAGCAGGCGCTTTTAGACGGAAGCTTTGACTGGAGCAAATGGAACACCGTAGTGGAGATGATCGATTCCTGGAGACAGAAGGGATATTTTAACACAGATGCCGTGACCGCTGATTATATGACAGGGATCAAGGCACTGGCAGCTGAGAAGGCAGCATTTATGTTTACGGCAGCCAGCGGCATCACCGAGACTTATGTACAGAATCCGGACACGGAGATGGGCTTTATGCCGCTTCCAGCCAGGGAAGAGGGCCTTAAGCAGGCGCTGATGACAGGCGAGCATTTTGCAGTGGGCATGTCAAAGACCACAGAACATCCCGAGGAAGTGAAGCAGTTTATGGATTTCCTTGCACGTGAAGATATCTGCTCCTACCTGGCAACCAAATGCGGTATGCCCTCCGGACTTGACAATGTGGAAAGCGACACAGGAAGACTGGCGCCATATTATGACAAGTATTCAACGGACAGTTCCATCCTGAACATCCCTTATTTTGACAGAAAGTACCTGCCAAGCGGCATGTGGAACGATCTCTGCGTGACAGGAGCCACCCTCCTTTCAGGCCAGTCCGATGCCCTGACCATATCTGTAGACCAGATGAAGTCCAGCTATGAGGAAAAGAAAGCACAGGAGTAAATATGAAGGTTCGGAAAAATTCAGTCATCAATCTGTTTTACCTGCCGGCAATCCTGCTGTTTCTGGTTTTTGTGATCTATCCCTTTATCCAGGGTATCCGTCTTTCTTTTACCAACTGGAACGGATACTCACAGAGCATGAAATATGTGGGGATTAAGAATTACATCCGGCTGTTCCAGGATGCAAATGTAAAAACAGCCCTTGTCAACACATTGATTTACGGCATCATGAGCACGGTCATCCAAAATATATTAGGGCTTGGTTATGCCATGTTCTTAAACACAAAATTCAAGGGCCGTTCCCTGGTGCGCACCATTATCTACATGCCTGTCATGATCGCCCCGCTGATCATGGGCTACATCATGTACTTCTTTTTCCAGTATGACGGAGGGGCGGTCAATGATATACTGATCGCTCTGGGCATGCAGCCCGTGGACCTGCTGGTGAACAGCAATTACGCCATTGTGATCATTGTCCTGGTCAATTCCCTGCAGTTTGTGGGCGTTGCCATGGTCATCTATCTGGCCGGCCTGCAGAACGTGCCGTCCATGTACTATGAAGCAGCCATGCTGGACGGGGCTACTTTCTGGGAGCGGTTTCGCCATGTGACGCTTCCCCTTCTGATGCCGGCCATCTCATCCTCCACCATATTGAACCTGATCGGAGGACTGAAGCTTTTTGACCTTGTCATGGCCCTTACAAGCGGGGGACCAGGGTTCAGTACCCACTCATTGTCCACATTGGTCACCAACCAGTACTTTTCAGCCCAGTCCGCAGGCTATGCGTCTGCCGTCGGGATCTTCTCATTCCTGCTGATCATGATCATCAGCAATGTGGTAATGGGATACTTTGACAGGAAGGAGGTGGATGTGTAATGGAAAGCTCCAAGCGGTCCAATACCTGGAAATATATCCTGGCATTTGTTATCATTGTCATTCATTTTGTGCCCATTTACATGGTGCTTGCCATTGCATTCAAATCTCCTTACGACCACTCCTCAAGATGGGCGTTCCCGGGTTATGTGTACCTGAAGAACATACACACAGCCCTGGAACGGGGCGGAATGCTGCTGGCCCTCAAGAATACGGTTATCATCAGCGGCATTTCCATTCTCCTGATCGTGGTGGTGGGCGCCATGGCAGCTTATCCTATTGCCAGGAACAGAAACAGGATGAACAATCTGGTAAAAGGATTTATTATGGGTGTGATGATGATCCCGCCTTTAAGTATCCTGGTTCCTCTTTACTCCTTTATGGCAAAGGTGCAGGGGATCAACTCCTACTGGGGCATGATCGTAACATTGCTTACCTTCCAGCTGCCCACCAGCATTTTTCTGTTTTCCAGTTTTATAAGCAGCATCCCCATTGCCCTTGAGGAGGCTGCGGCCATTGACGGCTGCGGCCCGTTCCAGACATTTTTCAGGATCATCATGCCCCAGCTGAAGCCGGTGACTGCTTCTGTGGTCATTATCACCGGGGTGAACTGCTGGAACAACTATCAATTTGCTTTATATCTGCTCCAGTCGCCTAAGATCAAGACCATCACACTGGCCATTGCAGGCTTTTTCTCAGCTGATTCGGCAAATGTGAACGGGGCGGCGGCAGCGGCATTCCTGGGAATCCTTCCTGTGATCGTGGTGTTCCTGTTCCTTCAGAAATACTTCATACAGGGTATGGTGGACAGCGCCATTAAGTAGGAGCCCTCAGCAGACGATCGGAGGTAACACATGAGCATCATATATGATAAAGAAAAACAGGTATTCCGGCTGGACACCCGGAATACCACCTACCAGTTTCGCGTGGCGGAGTTTGGTTTTCTGGAACATCTCTATTACGGCAGACGGATCCCGGACACAGCGGAGTACCTTCCGGTCAGGATCCGCCACGGATTTGAAGCCAATCCCCATGAAGCTGAAAAGGACAGGACCATAAGCCTGGATTTGATCGAGCAGGAGTACCCCGGATTCGGAGTGTCGGATTTTAAGGTGGCTGCAGTGAGCGTGATCAACGGGGACGGCTCCAACTGCATTGATTTAAGATACGTATCACACAGGATCATGGAAGGGAAATACAGCCTGAATGGAATGCCTTCCCTGAGAGAACAGGACGGTTTCTGGAAGACGCTGGAGGTGCTGCTGCGGGACCCCTATACGGATATGGAGGTGACCCTTGTCTACGGCGTGCTGGAAGAACATGACATCATCACCCGGTGTGCCAGGATCAGGAACATGGGAAAGGGGACCGTATATGTAAATGCAGCCCACTCCGCCTGCATTTCCTTCCCCACGGACCAGATGGACATGATCAGCTTTTACGGAAGCTGGGGACATGAGCGCTGCCCGGAGAGAACGCCTGTAAGGCACGGTAAGATCACTGTGGACAGTGTGCGGGGAATATCCAGCCACTATCAGAATCCGTCCACAGTGCTCTGTGCCCCCGGTGCCACGGAGGATTCGGGGGACTGCTGGGGAATCGCTCTGGTTTACAGCGGGAACTTTGCGATCACAGTGGAGGTCAATGACTTTAAGCAGACCAGGCTGGTGGCAGGGGTGAATCCGGAGACCCTGTACTGGGAGCTTGAGACAGGCGGTGTGTTTGAGACGCCGGAGGCCGTGATGACATACAGCGCCCTGGGACTTACGGGAATGAGCCATAATTTCCACCGCGCCGTCAAATATCACCTGATCCCCAAGCAGTTCATTGACCAGAGATGTCCGGTCCTGATCAACAACTGGGAAGCCACCATGATCGACTTTGACGAGGAGATGCTGGTGGACATAGCCGGCAAGGCAAAGGAACTGGGCGTTGAAATGTTTGTGATGGATGACGGCTGGTTTGGAAGAAGGACGGATGAGTACAGGGGGCTTGGAGACTGGCAGTGCAATCTGGATAAACTGCCCAGCGGCATCCCCGGGTTTGCCCGGAGGATCCACGAAAAGGGACTGAAGTTCGGTATCTGGATCGAGCCTGAGATGGTAAATGAGGACTCGCGGCTTTATGAGGAACATCCGGACTGGTGCATCCGGATCCCGGGCAGGAAACCCACCAGGCAGAGGTATCAGCTGATTCTGGATTTCAGCAGGGATGAAGTGGTGGACCAGGTCTTTGAACAGCTCTACGAAGAATTTAAGGATGCCGGGATCGATTATATCAAATGGGACATGAACCGGAGCATGACGGACCGATTCTCAGCAGCTCTCCCGGCCCGCAGGCAGGGGGAACTCTGCCACAGGTATGTGCTGGGCCTTTACCGGCTCATGGACAAGCTGACCAGGGCGTTCCCCGGCGTACGGTTTGAGGGGTGCAGCGGAGGCGGCGGAAGATTTGATATGGGAGTCCTCTATTACATGCCTCAGATATGGTGTTCTGATGATACGGATGCAATGGAGCGGATCCTGATCCAGTACGGCACCTCCATGATCTATCCGCCGTTTGTCATGGGCGCCCATGTCTCGGAATGCCCCAACCAGCAGACCGGGAGAACGGTTTCCATTGATACAAGGGCTGCTCTGGCCTACTTTGGCACCTTTGGGTATGAACTTGACCTGAACCTGCTGTCAGAGGAGGAACAGGAGGCCGTGAGAAAGCAGGTACGGTATTATAAGGATCACGGGCTGGTCTGTGCCCATGGGGATCACTATCGTCTGACCGATCCTGAAAAGGAGAGGGAGTACACGGCGTTTATGTCCGTGTCAGCTGATAAGAAGGCCGCGGTGGTGGCCTATGTACAGCGCGTTTCCGGGGCCAATAAGGGCATTATCTACATAAAGCTTAAGGGCCTTGAGGAACAGAGCCTGTATGAGATACCGGAGCTGGGATTGAGATGTTCAGGGGCCGCGCTTATGTATGCCGGGCTTCCCATGCCGGTGATCAAGGCGGACAATGAGGCCCGGGTGTTTACCCTTTGCGCAGGATAAGTTTTCCAGGTGGGCAAGTCTTTCACAAAAGTGGGGACCTGCCCGCTATTTTTTATAAAAGCAATTGCCTCCCACCACCGTGTAGGAGGAGTAGCTGCCGTAATCAGCAGCTTTGGTAGATTGGAAGAAAAGGTAATCCCCTATATTATTGGTGCCGGACAGAGCGGCTTTGACCGCTTTCAGCACGCTTTTTGAGGGTCCCTTGGTAAGATACTTGTCCAACAGACCTGATGAGGCGCCGGGGAACTGGCCCTGGGCATAGATCACATCTGTTATGGAACCGCCCCAGCGCCCTGATTTGACACGGTTGACGATCACATTGGCCACGGCCAGCTGTCCGTCATAGGAATAGCCGCCGGATTCCATCATGACGCAGGCTGCCATCAGGTAAACCTCATCATCGGAAGCTTTGATCACATATTTTGACTTTTCCTCTTCTTTTTTCTTTTCCTGCTTTTTTTCCTGTTTCTGTTCGGCTGCTTTCAGCGCAGCCTGTTCCGCTTCTATGCTGACTGCCTTGCCGGGAGTCACGCTGATCTTTGTATACTGGGTGGATACATAACCGCTGCTGTCAGAGGCCAGCTGGATCTTGGCCCATCCGTCTTTTTCCTCCAAAACAGGATAATAGTCATCCCCGGCAGCAAGGCCCACGATGGCGGACTCTGTGGAAGGTTCCTCACGCACATTCAGCGTTTGTGTGGTAACCTTGGCTGTAAAAAGTCCCAGTTCCTTGGCCAGGGGCTTGATGTCCTGCCCGAATACCAGGTAATCGTTCTTAAGCCATCCCTCCAGTTTCCCGGAGCGGATTTTGGTCCAGCCATCCTTTTGCTCCAGGATCACACCGCCGCTGCCGCGGTAGCACTTTCCCAGGATCTTTCCTTCGGTGGAGGGTTCAGCCCTTAAATTTAACACATCCGTGACATTGGCCACGGCTTTATTATCATACTCAGAAGGGGCCGGTGCAAGAGAGAGGGGAACCTGCATGGGTTCAATGGAGGCCTGAGGTTTGGCAGGCTCCGTACCTGGGGCCGCAGCGATCTGGTGTGGACGAAAAGCTGCTGACCTTGGCGGACAGACAGAGGGAAATACGCTCAGACCCAGAAGGGCCGCTGCCGTCAAGGTAAGTATGGTAGTTCTTCTGCTGGAACGGTTCCAATTCTGTTTCATAAAAACCTCGGTTTTCTTAATGTATCCGTATTTACAGTCCATTACAATTGTTACAAAAGTGTTACGAAAATACTATAACAATCTTTTCCGTGATTGTCAAGTTTGGCCGATGAAAGCCGAAGATTGTCATCATTGATTTTACAGCTGGGATTTGTTATGATAAATAAATCGAAGATAGATACCGGGCCTCTGTTGAGCAATCTCCAGAGGCCTCGTTTCAGCGCCGGATGATCGCATACCTGGAGCAATGGGCGTTTCGGCCGGAGGGAAAGATGAAGATATATGTGGTAGATGCATTTGCGGAAGAACTATTTAAAGGGAACCAGGCAGGTGTCGTACTGCTTGATAAGGAGGAGGCGTTCCCGCCGGAGTCATTTATGAAAAGCCTGGCAGCGGAGCTTAAGCATTCGGAAACCGCCCTTGTGAAACAGACAGGGGAAGATATGTTTGACATCCGGTATTTTACTCCTGAAGCGGAGGTGGAGCTGTGCGGACATGCCACCATCGCTTCCTTTGCAGCCATGCGGGATACGGGGAGGATTCATATAGGGGAATATCGGGCAGGGACCCTGGCGGGCGAACTGGCTGTTTCCCTGGAACGCCGTATGGTATGGATGGATATGGCAGAGCCTGAATACCGATATGAGTTCAGCGCCAGAGAGAGGGGACAGCTGTACGATGCATATGGCCTTGACCTGTCATCCGCACCCGGGAATCTGGTGCCTGGTATTGTGAGCACCGGGCTGTGCGATATACTCCTCCCGGTAAAAGACAGGGAGAGCCTTTACAAAGCTGTCATGGACCAGGAAAGAGTTGCAGCACTGTCAAAGCAGTACCGGGCCGTGGGGATTCATATGTTCTGTCTGGGCGGATCAGATGGGGGCACGGCCTATTGCAGGAACTTTGCTCCGTTGGTTGGAATACCGGAGGAATCAGCCACAGGCACATCCAACGGCGCTCTGACTTATTATCTGAGACGGAATGGGATTATAGAAGACGGGGCTGTCAATACCTTTGTCCAGGGAGAAACGATGGGAAAGGAATCGCGGATTTATACCAGAATCACAGGGGAGAAGATCCGGGTGGGCGGCAGCGGGAAATTGTGTATGGAGTGCAGTCTCTGCGCCGGGGAGTGCCCCTGGACCATAGGAGACTGACCAGAACGATAACGGAGATGAGAAGATGAGTCTATATGCAATCGGTGATCTGCACCTGTCCTTTACGGTGGATAAGCCCATGAGTATCTATGGAAGGGAATGGGAAAACCATGTGGCAAAGATAGAGAAGAACTGGAAAAAGCGAATCCGTGAACAGGACACAGTGGTCCTGACCGGTGACCATTCCTGGGGCCGGAACATGGATGAATGCAGGGCTGACCTGGATTTCATCGCCTCACTGCCCGGGCAGAAGATCCTGCTTAGGGGGAACCATGATATGTTCTGGGACGCTAAAAAGACCTGTCAGCTGAATGATCTGTACCAGGGCAGTCTGTCATTTCTCCAGAATAATTATTACATGTATGGGGAGTACGCCCTGGTTGGAACAAAGGGATATTGTTATGAGGGAAGGGATACGCCGGAGCAGTATGAGAAGCTGGTAAAACGGGAGCTGGAACGGCTGCGCATCTCATTTGAGCTGGCGGTTGCCGGAGGTTTCAGGAAGTTTATCATGTTCCTGCATTATCCCCCCACCAGTATCGGGGAGATGGAAAGCGTGTTTACGCGGACCGCTGAGGAATATGGAGCCAGTCAGGTGGTCTACTCCCACTGCCATGGAGCTGCCAGGTATCAGGACAGCTTTCAGGGTGAGGTAAATGGGATTGAATACAGTCTGGTATCCTCGGACTACCTGAAATTCAAACCCGGACTGATCCTGGAATAGAATAGGATATGAAATGTGAATATTTTATGATTTTATATTCTGTCCTGTCTGAATTTATATGAAGTTTATCTTTTAATGATATGCTTACAGGGTATCTTTAAAGTCAGGCCGGCAACACGGGGCAGGGGAGGATTAAAACATGGGCATATATAAGATCAGAGTATTTTTTCTGGCAGCTGCACTGTCTTTGGTATGCAGCACACAGGCGGCATGGGCGGCCGGATGGGTCCAGGAGCAGGATGGACAGTGGTATTACGAAGATGGGCAGGAGCGGCTGACGGGCTGGAACATGATCGATGGAACATGGTACTGCCTGGATTCCCGGACCGGTGCCTGGGAGCCGAAACCCCAGATCGATCCGCAAGCAGCCTGCTATCTCCTGGAGAACAGGCTGAAGGAACTGGGCCTTTACCAGGATGAGGAGGAAGAACTGCTGTTTAAGGTGGATTATGTCACTGCCGGGGAAATAAAAATATCAGTGGGATATGAAGAGAAACCCCAGGTATTCCACACACTTAATATCTACGAGGTGAACAGAAAACGGGGGATTGCGTCCCCAACCATTGGAAATGACGATATCAGTTTGTGGTGATTTCGTGGTCCATGATCCGCACAAATTCCTTCAGCACCGGGTTACCCTTCAGTCCCTTGTGGAACAGGCCGAAGACAACAGGGTCGATCCCTGTCACCGGTACATAACGCAGTCCGTTCCCTTCACAGCCGGGGTAAGACGGAAGCAGGGAAAAGCCCAGCCCGGACCTTACCAGGGCCAATATGCTCTCATATCCATCCACAAAGTAAAGCTGGGAAGGATGCCGGGCTGTGGAAATACCCATCTGGAGCTGCTCAATGGAGTGGGGGAGACGATGGGGCTCGCACAGAATCATGGGACCCTGCAGTTCCCGGACGCTGAGGGAACCGCGTCCGGCATAGGGATGGTCAGGGCTGCACACGCAGGACACGGGCAGCTTTCCCAGTTCATGGAACAGCCCGGGCATTCCCTTCATCTCCTCCTGGTGGAAGCCGAACATCACGTGGATGCGTTCTTCTTCCAGCAGATTGGCCATGGACTTAAAGGGTATCAGCTTTATGGAAGGGTGGAGGGTGGGAAACTGCTTTACCAGCTTTTCTATGACCGGAGGCAGTATGTTCAGTTCAGACTGATTATGGCAGCCAATGGTAAGAAACAGGGAATCATTAAAACCCGCCCCCAGCCTGTTTTTCGCGCTGGAGGCGATTTTTATTATGCTGGAAGCATCCTCCATAAACATAAAACCAGCTTCGGTCAGGGTTACATTTTTGCTGGTGCGTATAAAAAGCCTGGCGCCCAGCTCATCCTCCAGGGATGTGATCTGATGGCTTACCGCAGGCTGTGTGATTTTCAGGGATTCTGCGGCCCTGGAAAAATTTAGGTATTCTGCCACGGCAAGGAAACATTCTAACTGAACCGTATTCATTTCTCCCCCTCCTATGTTTTTCTAAAAATAAATTGAATCATTAACTATAAAAGATTTTTATAGATTATAACATTTTTGAATTTTACATTCAAGCGAAAATGAGTTATAAAATATAAGTAACATAATTGTTAGCTAGTTAACTATTATGCGGAATCATTTGCGGAAACGGAGGAAGGAACATGTGGGAATCAGAGGAACGGGTACTTTGGAATATCAAGAAGCTGGGAATGGGGATAGAATGTCTGCTGAACCGGCTTCTGGCAGATATGGGGCTTACAGCCTCCCGGGGACTGGTCCTGCTTTTTATTCTGGAACATCCGGGCAACACCATTTGTTCCACTGAGATCCACAAGGCATTTGGGGTTGCCAGGCCAAGCTTGGCCCGGACTGCGGCTGAAAATAAAGAATAAGGAGAGAACAGCAGAATATGAGGACTATTTTAGGACAGATCAAACAGTATAAAAAAGATTCCATCCTGACCCCGCTGTTTACCGCGCTGGAGGTAATCATGGAAGTCATGCTGCCCTTTGTCACTGCATTGATCATTGACGAGGGCATACAGGAAGGAAATATGGGAAAGGTGTACACCTATGGTGGCATCATGGTGGTCATGGCATTGGTCAGCCTGATGGCAGGGGCGCTGGCAGGGAAATATGCGGCCAGCGCATCCTCGGGCCTGGCCTGTAACCTGAGAAAGGGGATCTACGACAAAATACAGACATTTTCCTTTTCAAACATTGACAAATTCAGTACAGCCGGCCTGGTGACCCGTATGACCACGGATGTGACCAATATCCAGAACGCCTACCAGATGTGCATCAGGATAGCGGTGCGTTCCCCGCTGATGCTGGTGTGCAGCATGGTGATGTCATTTATGATCAGCCCCAGGCTGAGCATGATATTCCTGGCAGCCATTGTGTTCCTGGCCTGTGTGCTGGGATGTTTTATGATGATGGCGAGAAAGACATTTGACGTGGTATTTAAACGGTATGACGATCTGAACGCAAGTGTCCAGGAAAATGTCTCGGGCATCCGCGTGGTCAAGGCATATGTGAGGGAGGAGTATGAAAACACCAAGTTTGCCGGGGCGGCAGACAATCTGTGCCGTTTGTTTGTGAAGGCGGAGAGCATCCTGGCCCTTAACAACCCGGTGATGATGCTGGTGGTTTACAGCTGCATCCTGTCGGTATCCTGGTTTGGCGCCCGGTTTATTGTCGGCGGGACCATGACCACCGGGGAACTGACCTCCCTGTTCAGCTATGTCATGTCCATCATGATGTCCCTAATGATGCTCTCCATGGTATTTGTGATGATAACCATGAGTTCCTCCAGCATCCGAAGGATTGAGGAGGTGTTTATGGAGGAGCCGGATATCAGGAACCCTGAGCAGCCTGTGACAGAGGTGGCGGACGGCAGCATTGATTTTAACAAGGTGGGATTTTCCTACAGAAAGGGCAGTGGAAAGCAGGCACTTACCGACATTGACCTTCACATCCGGGCCGGCGAGACCCTGGGGATAATCGGAGGCACGGGCAGCGGCAAGACCAGTCTTGTAAGCCTGATCAGCCGTCTTTATGACGTGGACACCGGCTCTGTGTGCGTAGGGGGCAGAGATGTCCGGGACTATGATTTGGAGGTCCTGAGGGATGCCGTGTCAGTGGTCCTTCAGAAAAATGTCCTGTTTTCCGGTACCATTCTGGAGAACCTGCGCTGGGGAAATGAGGCGGCCACGGACCAGGAGTGTATGGATGCCTGCAGGGCCGCCTGTGCGGATGAGTTCATCCAGCAGCTACCTGAAAAATATCACACACTGATCGAGCGGGGAGGCACCAATGTGTCAGGCGGACAGAAACAGAGACTTTGTATTGCCAGGGCATTGTTAAAGAACCCCAAAGTACTGATCCTGGATGACTCCACCAGCGCGGTGGACACGGCAACGGATGCCAGGATCAGGTCAGCCTTTGCAGCAGCCATACCCGGCACCACAAAGATCATTATTTCCCAGCGTATTTCAAGCGTACAGCATGCGGACCATATCCTGGTGATGGATGACGGAAGGATCAATGGCTTTGGCACACATGAGGAGCTGGCTGCATCCAATGAGATCTACCGGGAGATTTACGAGTCCCAGAACAAGGGCGGAGGAGATTTTGACCAGATCCAGAGCGGAGGCGGTGAGACTGAGCCGGCACGGACAGGAAAGGAGTGTGTTGCCTGATGGAAAATAATAGAAAGAGCAAGGCCAATGAATCCCTGGGAATTTTAATGCGGGTCATCAAATACATGGTTACAAACTACAAACTGGCCTTTCTGGCAGTCCTGGCGTGCATCATACTTTCCGCGGCAGCCACTGCAAGGGGAATGCTGTTTATCCAGTCACTGGTGGACGATTACATCCAGCCCCTGCTGGCCCAGGCAGCGGGGATGCAGGCCGCGGGAGGACAGGGAGCTGTGGGAGGACAGGGAGCTGTGGGAGGACAGGGAGCTGTGGGAGGACAGGCTGCCCTGGATTTCACTCCGCTGTTCACGGCGCTGTGCGGACTGGCAGCTCTCTACCTGGTCAGTATCCTGGCATCCTATGCTTATAACAGAGTCATGGTTACCGTGAGCCAGGGGACCATGAAGCGCCTGAGAATCCAGTTGTTTGAGCGCATGGAATCCCTGCCCATTAAGTATTTTGATACCCACGCCCACGGTGATATCATGTCAGTGTACACCAATGACGTGGATACCCTGCGCCAGCTTATGAGCCAGAGTGTCCCCCAGGTGATCAACTCGGCAGTTACCCTGGCGGCGACCGCTGTCTCCATGCTGCTTCTCAACGTGCCGCTCACCCTTCTCACCTTTGCCATGGCCTGTGTGATGCTGGCTGTCACCAGATGCCTTTCCGGCCGGTCCGCTGTCCATTTTGGAGAGCAGCAAAAAGCCCTTGGAATTGTGGACGGTTATATAGAGGAAATGATGGACGGCCAAAAGGTGGTTAAGGTTTTCTGCCACGAAAACCAGGCCATGAAGGAGTTTGAGGACCTAAATGAACGGCTGAGGGACAGCGCGGATAAGGCCAACCGGTACGCCAACCTGCTGATGCCTGTAAACTCCAATATCGGAAACCTAAGTTACGTGCTGTGTGCGGTGGCGGGTGCCCTGCTGGCCCTGAACGGCATTGGGGGGATCACCATTGGAACCATCATGGCATTTGTGGGCCTTAACAAGAACTTTACCCAGCCTATTACCCAGATCAGCCAGCAAATGAATTCGGTTGTTATGGCCGCGGCAGGTGCAGAACGGGTATTTGAACTGCTGGATGAAATGCCGGAGGAGGACCAGGGATATGTGGAGTTTGTCAATGTAAAGGAGCATGCGGACGGAACACTGGAGGAGACGGATCAGCGCACCGGAGTCTGGGCCTGGAAGCATCCCCATAAACAGGAGGGGACGGTCACTTACAAAAAGATGGAGGGCGGCGTTGTGTTTGACGGGGTGGATTTCGGTTATGATGACTCCAAGATGGTACTCCATGATATTAAAATGTTCGCAGAGCCAGGACAGAAGATCGCCTTCGTAGGCTCCACGGGAGCCGGAAAGACCACCATAACCAACCTGATCAACCGTTTCTATGACATCCAGGACGGAAAGATCCGCTATGACGGGATCAATATCAATAAAATAAAAAAGCCGGCTCTGCGCCGGTCGCTGGGAATCGTCCTGCAGGATACCCATCTGTTTACCGGTACTGTTATGGACAACATACGGTACGGACGGCTGGATGCAACGGACGCAGAGTGTATGAACGCGGCCAAACTGGCCAATGCGGACAGCTTTATCCGCCGCCTTCCCGATGGTTATGAGACCGTGCTTACAGGGGACGGAGGAAGCCTGAGCCAGGGGCAGAGGCAGCTTCTTGCCATAGCCAGGGCGGCTGTAGCCGACCCGCCTGTGCTGATCCTGGATGAGGCCACCTCATCCATTGACACCAGAACTGAATCCCTGGTCCAGGCGGGAATGGACGCCCTTATGAAGGGCAGGACCACCTTTGTCATTGCCCACAGGCTTTCCACCATCCGCAATTCAGACTGTATCATGGTTATGGAACAGGGCAGGATTATCGAGCGCGGGTCGCATGATGAGCTGATCCATAGAAAAGGAAAATATTACCAGCTCTACACGGGCAATTTTGAGGAAGCGGGCTAAAGCGTATAAGGATTGTCAGGTTGGGGATGTTTCCCCAACCTTCAGCTGCAGTTCCGTGACCTGCTCCTGCTCATACATGGTGGCATGTACATCGATCCACAGCAGTTCCAGCATGGGCCCCAGAATCGTCATGGAGTGGTCCCTGGCATGTTGGATCAGCTGCGGCACATAGATCTGGTTTTGGCGGCAGTCTCCGTTGTAGCAGACCGAAAGATAGGCGCCCGGTTCGATCTGATGTTCACCGTCCGGGTGCAGGATAAAGACCGCGTCATATTGCTGGCAGCGTCCCTCCATGGCGGCCTCCGGGTTTACAAAGGATCCCATCTGGTTATTGCCGATGATATACTGGCGCCCCGGTCCGATGGAGACCAGCTGCTTGATGAGGATATCCATTTCTTCGTTTGTCTTATAACTCTGCATGATCCTGTGGCAGGGACGGGCAGGCATTTCCTTCAGGGTGATTTCTCCCCTGGGAAGCTCGCCGGCCCTGGCAATGGTCTGTCTGCGGGCGGTAATATTATCCCTCAGGGCATTCAGGCGGTCAATCTGCCGGTCGATCAAATCCATTTCCTGTTCAAATAATTCCAAGGTGGAGCGGACGCTCCTGTTCATAATATAATCCCGTATCTGGTCCATGAAAAATCCAAGACCGCGCAGGTCGCGTATAATATTCAGGCACCACAGGTCTTCGGTGCGGTAGACACGGTATCCGTTGGTAGCCCTGCGCGGGACCAGGATCCCCAGCTCCTCGTAATAGCGGAGCACATCCGTGCTGATGCCGTATAATGCGGCAATTTCCCCAATTTTATAATAAGTTGACATAGACACCTCTTTCCTGTGCAGATCAGAATTGAGCAATATCAAAAAATAATCCAGGATCATGCAAAACACCTCTTTACCTTGGTATTATACCAAGGTCAGACTGTAGACAACTAGCCTCCTAATAGGAGGCGGTTGTCTTTTTTCTTTCACTCAGGATTTCGATGTAGTATAATAGTACTATACGAAAGTG